>CAZXCO010000388.1:0-1743 GCA_964639095.1 uncultured Solibacteraceae bacterium | reverse complement strand
CTCAGCAGCCTGATTCCGACGTTTCACGACGAAAGAGAAGCCGTCCGCAGTTTCGGAATGCAGCCGTCGGTTTAGTTCACCGCACTGCTCGGAGTCCCCCAGGGCATTTTCCCGGCGGGACTGCCTTCAAGCATAATGTTCGTATGGCGCGCGAACTGTTTGAAGTCAACTGCCCCTGCTGCAAATCCACCCTGAAGATCGACGCTGAAGTTCAGGCTGTGATTTCATATGCGGAACCCGAGAAGAAGCCGGCGATTGAGGATCTGGCCGCCGAAGTGGCGAAACTCAAGGGCGCCGCGGGCCGCCGCGAGGAAGCCTTTCAGAAGTCCTTCGCGGCCGAGAAAAATCAGGGAAACGTGCTGAATCGCAAGTTCGACGAGTTGCTCAAGCAGGCGAAGGAAGATCCGGATTTCGGCCGGAAGCCGCGCGATATCGATCTCTGAATTTCATTCGAGGCCGGTGGAGCGAAGAAAGTCGCGGGCGATTTCGCGTGCCGGCCGGTGTCTTCCATCCAGCTCATAATTCAGGCGCCGCATGGTTTCGCTGTCGATGCGGCCCGAGAGCTCGGCAAGCGCCTGACGCAAGCCGGGGAACTGCCGCTCGGCGGCTTCACGGACAACAAGCGCGCATTCGTAGGGTGGAAAGTAGTGCCGGTCGTCTTTGAGGACGGTGACGGGCAGAACCGAGAGCATGCCATCCGTGCTGTTTCCGGCCACCATGTCGACCTGGCGCTGGGCGAGGGCCTGATAGAGAAGACCGAGGTCCATGGTCTTCACGCGGCCGCTGAGCCGGAGCCCGTAGGTTCGCATCAAACCTGGCAATCCGTCTTCCCGGTGCGCAAATTCATAGCCCACGCCGAGTTTCCAGGGCCGGGAGGCAGCCGCGCGGCTGAGAGTGGACACGCCGCCGTCCTCTTTCCGGACCGCCATGGCGAAGGTGTTTTCGAATCCCAGAGGATCGAGCCATTCGAGATGCCATTGCCGGTAGCCGGCCCTCACTTTCGCCAGAACCTTCGCCGGATCTTTCAGCGGCTCTTCCTTGAGAACGGCCGTCAGTGCGGTGCCGGTATATTCCGGATAAACATCGATATCTCCCGAGAGCATGGCCTGCTGGGCGAGGAGCGTCCCGCCGAGATCGAGTTTGCGGCTGACGCGTCCGTGAAGACGATTTTCGAGATGCCGGGCAACGATTTCTCCAAGGATGAGCTGTTCGCTGAAATTTTTGGAGCCGACGCGAATGCGCGGCTCACGGCTGCACGAGACCGTAAAGGCGAGCAGCAGCACCGTCACCGGTATGGCCAGCAGCGGCCGGCCGCTGCTGCCGCGCGAATTCGCACGACCTGAGCTGCGTATCATTTCGCGGAGACTCTTTTCTCCAGCCAATTCAGCGCCCCGTCGGCGGCCAGCGCCAGCAGCGCCGCGGGGATGGCGCCTGCCAGGATCTGCAGCTTGTCGACGGACGCGATGCCGCGGAAGATGAACACGCCGAGGCCGCCGGCTCCGATGGCGGCAGCAATGGTTGCAGTGCCGACGGTCGTGACCGCAGCGATGCGAAGACCCGCAATGATCGTCGGCGCCGCGAGCGGAAGTTCCACCATCCGAAGAATCTGAGCCCGCGTCATTCCCATGGCGACGGCGGAGTCGCGGACCACGGGATCGACGCCGAGAATTCCGGTCACCGTGTTGCGGAGTATCGGGAGGAGCGCATAGAGCACCAGGGCGATGATGGCGGTGTGCTGGCCGA
>CAZXCO010000387.1:0-1986 GCA_964639095.1 uncultured Solibacteraceae bacterium | reverse complement strand
CGAACCGGTCAATGCTGGTGTTATCCGGATAAAACGCCACCGAATGCGATCCCTGTCGGCATCGTGGTCTGCATCCGAGGTTTAGTGCATAGCATTCCTTGACGCACAAGCACGCGACTTGCGACACACGGAGCAGCGCGGATGCCGGATCAGAAGTGGATATCGATGATCTGCCGCGAGAGCAGCGGCGATACGTCCATGGTGAACGTGCCCGTCGTACCGGCGAGGGCCGTCGCCGTCAGCTCCCGGAACTCGCGCGGCGTGAACGCGCGCCGAATGGATTGCCTCCCATCCACAGCCGCTTCGCGCCCGATCAGCGGGCATAGAAAGAGCGTAAACAACACCAGCGGCATCGGGTGCCGGATCAGATCCTGAATGAGAAACCGGCGGCACGACCGCCCCACATTCCGGATCAGCGCAATGTTCTGCTCGGGCGTCAAATGGTGAGCCGTCAGCGAGCACACCGCGACATCCGCTGGTGGCAGCGGCGCAGTGACCGCGTCCGCCGCGAGAATCGGCACGTTTGCGTTTTCGGGCGGCTTGAGATCGACGCCGGTCACCTCCACGCCCAGCCGCCGGTGGAGATACTCGAGCAAAGCGCCGCCGCCGCAGCCGATGTCGAGCACGCGATGCACGGGCGATTCGTCCTCGCGGATGAATCGCTCGATCGTGGGAAATGTTCCCAGGCACTTGTGGATGAAATGGAGATCGCGATGGAATCTGGCGAGCACCGGACCGGTGACGTCCGGCGAGTCCATCAACTCGGGTTCCAGCGACCGGATCACCTGCCGCGCGCCAGCCCGAGCGCGCGGATGCGCTTGTGCAGGTTGGTCCTCTCCATTCCGAGGGCGCGGGCGGCGCTCGAAACGTTCCATCCCGCCTCCTCGAGGGCGCGCAGCACATGCTCGCGTTCCGCCGACTCGCGGGCTTCCTGCACGCTGGAGCGTGTGCCGTTGTCCCGCGAGGGCATGCGGAGCTCAAACGGAATCGCGACCGCTGTCAGGACATCATCGTGCGACAGGATCGCCATGCGCTCCACCACGTTGCGCAATTCCCGGGCGTTGCCGGGCCACTTCGCGGATTCGAAGGCTTCCCAGACCTCCGGATCGAAACTCTTCCTGCGAAAGCCGTTTCGCACGCAGAAGTCTTCAAGGAAATACTCGGCCATCGGGCGAATATCCTGGGGGCGCTCGCGCAGCGCGGGGACGCGAATGGGCACGACGCTCACGCGGTAGAAAAGATCCTCCCTGAACTTCCCCTGGGCCACCAGCGCCGCGAGATCGCGATTGGTCGCGGAGACCACACGCACGCTGACCCGGATGACCTGCTCGCCACCGACACGATGAAATTCGCCTTCCTGCAGAACGCGCAGCAGTTTGGCCTGGGAGTTCGCGTGCAGGTCGCCGATCTCGTCGAGGAACAGCGTTCCGCCATCGGCCAGTTCGAACTTCCCGCGCCGCATGGATGTCGCGCCGGTGAAGGAGCCCTTCTCGTGGCCGAAAAGCTCGCTCTCGATCAACTCGCCGGGAATGGCCGCGCAGTTCACTTTCACGAACGGTCCCGAGGCAAAGGGACTTGCGGCATGGATATGCGCGGCGAGAAGCTCCTTGCCGGTGCCGGATTCGCCAACCAGCAGAACACGGGCGTCGGAGCGCGCCGCCATGCCGGCCTGTTCGACGGCCCGAGTGAAGGCGGAGCTGTTCCCGATCATCTTCGTGCCGGGGCCGACGGCCTCCCGCAGCCGCCGGTTCTCCTGCTTGAGCGTGCCCTGTTCGAGCGCGTTCTTCACCGCGACCATCACGCGGTCGCGGCCGAGCGGCTTTTCCAGGAAATCGAAGGCGCCCGCGCGCGTGGCCTGGACGGCGTCGGCGATCGTCGCGTGGCCGGAGATCATGACGACCGGCGCGTTGACCTCGTTCGCCTGCAGCTCGCGCAGAAGATCGATGCCGTTTGCGTCGGGCAGCTGGACGTCCATCAGAAAGAGAT
>CAZXCO010000386.1:0-1502 GCA_964639095.1 uncultured Solibacteraceae bacterium | reverse complement strand
CGCGGAGCAGTGGCTTTCCAAAGTCTCCAGGGGCGATTCGCACTTTCTGGAAGCCGCGTTCCTGCGCGGTCTTTGCAAGTATTACGACGGCGATTTCAACGGGGCCGTCGATCAACTGAAGATGGTTTCGGCCGAGATCCCGCTCAATGAGGTCTATAACGATCTCGGAGCCGCTCTCTCGCGCAAAAACGATCCGTCCGCGACAGATAACTTCAAAAAAGCTCTGGACGGCGACGACCGCGACCCGGACTACTGGTTCAATCTCGGGTACTCGCTCTGGAAGCAGGGCAGGTTCGAACTGGCAGCCGCAAATTTTCGCGCCGTACTGGATCGTTCGCCCTCCGATCAGGAAGCCACCATCATGCTGGGCCGCTGCCTGAAAAAGGACGGCCCGCGCGCCGGCGACCCGCGAAGCGACGGGCGGGAACGCATCAAAACGACCTTCGAAGACTCCGCGTGGCGGCAACTCAAGGCTGAACTGAAGACAAAACACTGAACCGGCAGACGCGCACGGAAGTATTGAACCGCACGCCGTCATGGCGATTCTCAGAGGTTCGTTCCCTTATGCTCGGAACATGCCATGCCTGCTGACGTTGGTCGTCCTGGCTTTTCCCCGGGTGGTGCTGGTGCTGATGTGGCTGTTTTCGAACAGTCTGGACAGGGCTTACCACGGTCTTGTCGTCCCTCTGCTCGGGTTCATTTTTCTGCCGATCACGACGATTGTCTATGCGTGGCTGGTCAATTCCGGATTGCCCATCGAGGGCTTCAACCTGTTGATTCTCATCGTGGCCGTCCTGCTCGACGCCGGCTCGCACGGCGGGGGTGCGGGTTACTACCGCCATCGGCGGGCATGACCGAATAACGTTTAAAAAACGCGTGATTCGGCGGGTGCAGGCGCCGCGCGCGCCGGGCGGTAAAATGAGGCGGGAGACCCAATGTCGCTGAGCGTCCTGAAAGACATTCGCAAGATCTATGCGGGACTGAACGCCGATGAAATCCGCGGCTCAGCCTTCCGGGATCTGAACATCGGGTTGATGGCCGCAACCGAGGAGGGCCGCCGGGAAATGGAGGGCTTTCTGACCCCGACGTGGCCCGAAGGTCCCGCCCGGGAAGAAGCCCTGCGATCGGTCCACCTGGTGGATGGTTCTCCCCAGCGCCAATTCGATTTCATTCTTTGCGAAGCGGGCGTACCGGCGCCGCCGAACGGCTACGTATTCGATCTTTCCGATACTCGCGGGCTCGCGGCCACGATTGCGGCGCATCACGAGGATCTGGAGTTGGCGATGGCGCGGAAGTTTCCGGCTTTCCGAAAGTCAGTAGCGGATCGAATCGTGCATCGCGTATCCCGCGAGAATGCTCTGTTCGCGCTGGTGACAGCTCTGCCCAACGTGGTTCCGAGCGTGATCGATCTTCCCTGGGCGGTCGGCGAGTTTGCAACCGACACGGCATTTCTCACCATGAATCAGATCCGAATGGCGCTGTCGATGGCGGCGGTGCACGGC
>CAZXCO010000385.1:0-5690 GCA_964639095.1 uncultured Solibacteraceae bacterium | reverse complement strand
CTTCTATGTGGATTGACATCGCGATCGCCGATTTGCAACGCTCCTCCGAAACCGGTCTGCCGGAACTTCTTCATACCCACAATGCTGGATAAACTTCACGAAGAGTGCGGTGTCGTCGCTATTTACGGCCATCCCGAGGCTTCGAAGCTGGCCTATTTGTCGCTCTACGCTCTGCAGCATCGCGGGCAGGAGAGCGCCGGGATCTCGACCAGCGATGGCGAGCAGATCCACACGAAGAAGTCCATGGGGCACGTGGCCGAAATCTTCACCGTTCCGGTCCTCCAGGAACTGCCAGGATCGCTCGCTATCGGGCATACACGTTACTCAACGACGGGCGATACGGCGGAGCGGAACGCGCAGCCCTTTTCCGTTCATTGCAACAAGGGCCGCATCGCGGTCGCCCATAACGGCAACATCACCAATGCGGCGGAACTGAGGGCCGATCTCGAAGCGCGGGGCTCCATTTTCCAGGCGTCGAGCGATACGGAAGTCATCCTGCATCTGGTCGCGCACTCGCGCGAACGCACGCTGGCCGGCGCGCTACGGGATGCTCTGCTGCAGCTCGAAGGGGCCTTTTCGCTCGTTTTCCTGGCGCAGGATCGCGTCATCGTCGCGCGCGATCCGCAGGGTTTCCGGCCGCTGGCGATGGGCCAGCTCGAATTCAGCGGGGGCGGATCCGGGGCCACCAGCCCGGCCTACATCTTCGCCTCCGAAACCTGCGCCTTCGACCTGATCAACGCCGTTTACATGGGCGATGTGCAGCCGGGCGAGATGGTGATCGTGGGACCGGAGGGCGTGACGCGCGAAAGGTTCGCCCCGCACCGGCCCCTTTCCCACTGCGTGTTCGAGCATGTCTATTTTTCGCGCCCCGATTCCATCGTGTTCGGCCGGCCCGTGCAGGAGTCGCGGGAGAAACTCGGGATGCTGCTCGCACGCGAGGCGCCGGCGGACGCCGATATCGTGGTCCCGGTGCCGGACTCCGGCAACGCGGCAGCGCTTGGCTACTCGGCCGAATCCGGCCTGCCCTACCGGCAGGCTTTGATCCGCAATCACTATGTGGGGCGGACGTTTATCGAGCCTTCCCAGGCCATTCGCGATTTCGGCGTCAAGCTGAAGCTGAACGCCGTGCGCAGCCTGCTCGAAGGCAAGAGCGTGGTTCTGGTGGACGATTCGATCGTCCGCGGGACCACCAGCCGCAAGATCGTCCGCATGGTCCGGCAGGCTGGAGCGCGCGAGGTTCATATGCGGATCTCCTGCCCACCCACGATTTCGCCGTGCTTTTACGGAGTCGATACGCCGAACAAGAGTGAGCTGATCGCGGCCAACAGCACAATCGATGAAATCCGCCGGTTCATCGAAGCCGATTCGCTCGCCTATCTCTCGATGAACGGGCTGCAGCAGGCCGTCGCCGATGATCGCGGCGAATACTGCTACGCCTGTTATACGGGCAATTATCCGACCGATATCGTGAATATCGATCAACTCGTCCGCGCCGGCAAAAAAGCCTGAACGCTATCGCCGCAGCGCGAACGCAAACAGTGAATTTCCCGCGGAAACTGCGATGTATTGCCGGCCGTTCACAGCATAAGTCATCGGCCCGGAAGCCACGTCGCCGCCCGTATTGGTTCGCCAGAGCTCCGCGCCGGTGCGCGCGTCGAGCGCCCAGAAATATCCCTCGCGCCCGCCCGTAAACAGAAGATCCGAGGCCGTGGTCAGCACACCGCTCGAACTGACGTCGGCCATTTTGAATTCCCACTTTCGCTCACCCGTCTGCGGATTGTAAGCCCGCAGCACCCCGTACCCTTCTTCTTCGGTCCGGTTGATGACCTGCGTCCCCCGGAGCGAAGGAACGGGCGAACGCGGCGCGCCGGCCGTATATCGCCGGCCTTCCACGAACTCCGCCGGCAGCTTGTTGAAGACCGAGCCGTAGTTCTCCCAGACATTGATGTAGAACAGTCCGGTGTGCGGACTGTAGGAAGGCGAGAACCAGTTGGTCGCGCCCTGCACTCCCGGATAGACCAGTGTCCCCTCGCGTGTCGGCTTCGCGGAGGCGATTCGCACCGGCTTGCCGCTGTCGTCGAGGCCCGTGGTCCAGGTCACCTTCGCGAAAGGCTTGCCCTCGAGGAACTGGCCGGTCACGCGGTCGAGAACGTAATAGAAGCCGTTGCGGTTGGCCCACAGCAGGACGCGGCGCATTTTGCCCTTCCACTCCATGTCGGCGAGCACGGGCACCTGCACCGAGTCATAGTCGAAATCATCGTGCGGCGAGAACTGGAAATACCACTTCAGTTTTCCGGTGTCCGGATCGAGCGCCACCACGGAATCCGTATAGAGGTTCGCGCCCTCGCGGCCGTCGCTGTTCCAGTCCGGCCCGGGATTCCCGACTCCCCAGTACGTCAGGTTGAGTTGCGGATCGTAGGAACCGGTCACCCACACCGAGGCGCCGCCGTGCATCCAGGAATCTCCCGACCATGTCTCGTGACCGGGTTCTCCAGGTCCGGGGATCGTATAAAATTTCCATACCTGCCTGCCGGTATGCGCATCGTACGCCGCGAGAAAGCCGCGTATGCCGAACTCCCCTCCCGCCGTGCCCACGATGACCTTGTCTTTCACGACCAGCGGCGCGTGCATCAGCGAATAGCCCGCTCCGGCGTTCGCGACCGCAACCGACCAGACGGGGCGCCCGCTCTTGGCATCCAGCGCGATGAGGCGTCCGTCGATGGTTCCCATGAACAGCGTGTCGCCCAGAATGGCGAGGCCGCGATTGACCCTGCCGCAGCAGGTGCGCGCCTCCGGCGAAGGCGCATAGGAGTAAACCCAGAAGACGCGCCCTGTTTCGGCGTCGATCGCCACCACATCGTTGGGCGCCTGGACCGTGTAGAGAACGCCGTCGGCCACGAGGGGCGTGGCTTCGAATTTCTCCAGCGACTGGGCCTGAAAGATCCATTGCAGTTCCAGGTTCCTGACGTTCGACGGCGTGATCTGAGTCAGCAGACTGTGCCGCTGGCTCATCTCCGTTCCCGAATAGGTGAGCCAGTTCTGCGGCTCCCGGTTCGCGTTCAGAATGCGGTCGAAGGAAATCTGGGCCAGAAGCGCCGGGGCCATCAGGGCGGCCAGCAGCCAGCGGGGTTTCATGGGACCTCCACACCTTTCAGCGACACCAGATAGCTCACCAGATCGGCCAGTTCCTGCCGGTTCAGCTTGTCCCGATAAGAAGGCATCAACTGCTTTTCGACAAACCCGGTCTCGCGCACATCAGCCCTTCGGACCGAGATCAGCCGATCCTTCGAATCCAGAATCTGGACGCTGTACTTGTCTTCGTTGAGCAGCGTGCCCGTGATCATCCCGCCATCCTTCGTGACGGCCCGGAAGTGCCGATTCTGTGCCAGCACCTCCGCGTCGGGGTCCACAATGGAGCGCTCCAGCTCGCCGGCGAGCCGCAAATTGCCGATATCGCTCAGGTCGGGCCCGCTCCGCGAACCCACGCCGCGGATGCGATGGCAGCCCGCGCAGCCGCCCTTGCCGTCATAAATCGCCTTTCCCCGGATTGCGTCGCCACCCGAGACGGTCGAGGCCGTGGCGGCGGCAATGGAACGCAGGTACGCCACTATGGTGAGCGACTGGAAGTCGCTGAAGTTATTCGGGGGCATCGCGGTTCCCGGAATTCCCGTCCGGATAATCGCGGCGATGTCGTCGTCCGTTCTGGCGCGGCGGAATTTGCCGTGTCCGAGATCGATGCCGGCAACGCCGTTGCCCTGTGCACCGTGGCAGATGGAGCAGTTGGCGCGATAGAGCCGTCCGCCGTCTTCGACATCGATCGGCGTGAAGCTGTGCTGGGCGAGCAAAGCGCCAGCCAGGGCAAGCTGCAGCGGGAGCAGCCGTTTCATTTCACGGCACAGTATATAGGGAATCGGCGCCGCGAACCAGCCGGGGGCGTTACCGCGGACGAAATCCCAGAGTCTCGAAGACCTTCCGCAGATACATTCCGATCGCGCCGTCTTCCACGCGCAGCATCACGCTTTGTTCGCCGAGCGAGACGGCCTGACGCAGTTCGGCGGGAATCCAGAGGCGGCCATCCGAACCGAGGCTGGCGTGGAATTCCTCCGCCCGGCTTTCGGGAAGAATTGGCTCCATCCGCACATGGTCGCTGCCGGTTACGGCAAACCGGAAAAGGCTCCAGGATTCGGCGTCGCAGTACTGTTTGAGGGGCGCCGGCATCTGCAGCACGCCATTGCGCACGGGCGCAAGAAAAGTTCCGGCAGGGGGATTCATGATTCGGTTACGCGCGCGCTGATCGCGTCCTTTGCCAGCACGATTTTGACGTCGGTTCCGGTGGGGGCGTCTGCTGGTTCGCGGACAATGCGGCTTCCTTCGTTCAGAACGATCGCGTAACCGCGCGAGAGCACGAGACGCGGATCAAGCTGGGCAAGCCGCGTCGAAAGATTTTCGAAACGGCGGCGGCTCCCGGTCAGGCGCAGACGGATCAGCGACACGGCGCGCACAGAGGCGTTGTTGAGCCGCTCGCGATCGCGGCGCAGCCTTGGACGGAGATCGAAATAGCGCAGTTGCTCTTCGAGCGCGCGGCGCTTCCGCTCCAGGCTGGCGAGGTTCCGGCGCATGGCGGCGCGAAGGCGCTCATCTGCATCGTCAACGCGCTGTATGCGGCGGGCCAGACCGCGATGGAGCAGCATCTGCGCCCGGTCGATGGCCTGCTCATGCAGACGGCGTGCGAGCACGGCGAGCCGAAAGTGGATCGCACGGCTCGCCCGGCGGCGGCACCCCTCGATGCGATCGAGCAGCTCCTGCCGTGTGCAGACGATCATTTCGGCTGCGGCCGATGGCGTGGGCGCCCGGAGGTCCGCCACGAAATCGGCGATGGTGACATCCGTTTCGTGCCCGATGGCCGAGACGACGGGGATCGGCGAGGCGGCGATGGCGCGGGCGACCGCTTCCTCGTTGAAGGTCCAGAGGTCTTCGAGCGAGCCGCCCCCGCGCGCGATGACGGAGAGCTGCGCCCATCCGGTCTGGCCGAAGAAGGCCAGTCCGCGGCAGATGTCTTCGACGGAGCCGGGACCCTGAACGCGGGCCGGGAAAAGGCGCACGTGAAGGCCGGGAAAACGGCGCGAGAGGATTTCGACAAAATCGCGGATGACCGCGCCTTTCGGAGACGTGACGATGCCGATGCGCGAAGGAAAGCGCGGCAACGGACGTTTTCTCGAACTTTCGAAGAGCCCGTCCTCGAGAAGTTTTTTCTTGAGCTGCTCGAAGGCGACCTGCAGCGCGCCATGGCCCTGCGGCTCAATGGCTTCGACGACGAACTGATACTCGCTGCGCTGCTCGTAAATATCGACGCGTCCGCGCGCGAGGACCTGTATGCCGTCTTTCGGCTTGAACTTCAGGCGCCAGTAGGCAAGCTTCCAGCAGACGCACTTGATCTGCGCGTCCGAATCCTTCAGCGTGAAATAGCAGTGGCCGCTCGGGACGAGCTTCGTGCCGGAAATCTCGCCGGAGACCCAGATACCCGTAAAGTTGCGTCCGAGCGAAGATCGGATGCCATCGCTGAGTTCGCGCAGCGACCAGATGCGGCGTTCGGGTACGAAGCTGAGAGCGTATTGTTCCATTACGGCTGCGCGTACCCGAAGCTCTTCAGGATGTCGCGGGCCTGCGGAGTCTTGAGAAACGCTGTAAAC
>CAZXCO010000384.1:0-6904 GCA_964639095.1 uncultured Solibacteraceae bacterium | reverse complement strand
TCAGCTCCGTCAAGACCGCTGCGTACTCTCTGGCCGTGCGGATGTTGATGGGCGGTGACGTCGTGGATCAGGAGCGGCACAAACTCCCTGCGGAGTGAACGATCCTTTCATGCCCTCGAAAGACGACATGCCCGCTGAGCTTCTCCGGCGCCGGACTGCCCCCGGACCTGGTCTTCTGATGATTAATGCCGACGACTGGGGACGCGACCGCGAGACGACCGAGCGCACGTACGAATGCATTGTCAAAGGAAGCGTTACGTCTGTCAGCGCCATGGTCTTTATGAGCGATTCCGGGCGGGCTGCGGAGTTTGCGCTCAAGGAAGGCGTGGATGCCGGTCTTCATCTCAACTTCACGACGCCGTTTTCCGCCTCCACGTGTTCAGTTCGGCTCCTGCAGCATCAGGAACGCGTATCCCGCTATCTCCGGTCATTCCGTTTCGCCCGCGTTGTGTTTCACCCGGGCCTCCGGCAGTCGTTTGACTATCTTGTCAACGCACAGATTCAGGAGTTCTGCCGCCTCTACGGAGCGACGCCTTCAAGACTCGACGGGCATCATCACATGCATCTTTGCGCCAACGTTCTTTGCGGAAGTCTTCTTCCCGCCGGCGCCGCGGTCCGGCGAAACTTTTCCTTTCAGTCCGGAGAAAAGGGCCGGATCAACCGTCGTTACCGGGAAGCCGTTGATCACTTACTGGAACGGCGGTATATTCTGACCGATCACTTTTTCTCGCTGCCGCCTTTGGAACCACGGAGCCGGATCGCCGGCATCTTCGATCTCGCCAGGCATTCTCGTGTCGAAGTGGAAACGCACCCGGTGATTCAGGAAGAGTACCGCTTCCTCATGGGCCCCGAAATGCGGAATTTAATGGAAAAGCTTTCGCCTGGCCTCCGGCTTTCGGCATCACACTGATCCCTGTTTCGACAATTCGCCAGAGTTTTATGCCAGTACTTTCTTCCGACGAACAGCAGACAGCAGTATCCGAAGCAGTTGAGATCAGCGCCCGCGGCAAGTGGATGACGACATCCGCGCTTCGGGTCGGAGATAACCTCCTCCTGAAGAAGGGTAAGTATCTCAGACTTGCAGTCGTGCACGACGAGGAATGGCTGGAGTCGGAAGTTCGGGATCCGGAGTTATGCCTGAAGTCCCTGCGAGGGGCCGGGCGCCGGCTGTTACCCGCGGATATCTTCACTTTCGCGCAGAAGTTACCGGCGACGGTTCCTCAGTACTCATATCCCGTTGAATTGGAGAGCGTGGCGGCGGCCCGTACGGCAAGTTTCAAGGAATGGTGGGAAGGCCTGCCGCAGGAGACGCGCAAGAACGTGCGGCGGGCCCAGAAGCGGGGTGTGGTTGTCAGCGTCCGGCCTCTGGATAGCGGGCTGATTAAAGGCATTGCCGGTGTGAACGATGATTCCAACATGCGACAGGGTCTGCCGAATGCCCACTTTGGCAAGAGCCTCGAGCAGGTGGAAAAGGACCATGCAGCATTTCTGGACAGAAGCGAATACATCTGTGCGCATGTCGGCGATGAACTAATCGGCTTCCTGAAAATCGTATACCGGGGAAACGTGGCCGCTATTCTGCAGTTGCTGCCCAAAGCCAGCCACGCCGACAAGAGGCCTGCAAATGCCCTTGTTGCCAAGGCGGTCGAGCAGTGCGAAGCCAGAGGGATTTCGCATCTTACATACGGGTTGTATAACTACGGTAATAAGCGCGAGAGCTCACTGCGTGAATTTAAAATCAGAAATGGATTTGAAGAAATTCTGGTTCCGCGGTATTATGTTCCAATAACACCGTGGGGCGCGTTATGCATCAAGTGCGGATTCCATCTGGGTCTGCATGGACTTCTCCCCAGCAGCGTGATTTCTTTTGTCGTTAAGTCACGAGCCAAATGGTACAGTGTTATGCAGTCAATGGGCCGGTGTAGCTCAATGGTAGAGCGGCTGAATCGTAATCGGCAGATGGAGCGTTCAATCCCTCCCGCCGGCTCCAACTCCTGAGATCTGATCTTACTCGGATCCCACTCAAATTTCTTCCCGTTTCATTTTCATATGCCAGGTCTCGCAGGCTTCTTCACCCGACGTCCCAGGGAATGGGCTGAACCGCGCCTGCACAAGATGGTGAAGGCGGCCTGCCACGAATCCTTTTACGAAACAGGGACTTTCATCGACGAGTCCATCGGGTTATATGTCGGGTGGTCCGCCCTGAAAGGCTCCTTTGCCGCTGGAATGCCTGTCTGTAACGAGCGGGGCAGCCTGGTTCTTGTCTTTTCCGGCGAGGATTTTCCCGAACCGGGGACGGCGCGGGACCTGAAGCAACGGGGTCATGAATTCAAAACGCCCGGTCCTTCCTACCTCGTCCACCTGGCCGAGGAGGAGGGAACTTTTCCCGCGAAACTCAATGGCCGATTTCATGGGATTCTGATCGACCGGATGCAGCAAACGGCGCTGCTGTTCAACGACCGGTTCGGGATGCATCAGGTCTATTACCACGAAGCAAAGGACAGTTTTTACTTCGCGTCTGAGGCCAAGTCGATCCTTGCGGTGCTGCCCGAACTCCGCAGGCTGGATCCTCGTGGACTGGGTGAATTCGTTGCATGTGGTTGCGTTCTGGAGCAGCGAACGCTCTTTGAGAATATCCAGCTGCTGCCGCCGGCCGCCGCATGGTTGTTCCGCAATGCAGTCGCAGAGCGGAAGGAGACCTACTTCGACGTGCGGGAGTGGGAAGGTCAGGGCTCCGCGGATCCCGAGGCTTACTATCGGGAACTACGCGCGGTTTTTGAACGGAACCTGCCGCGATACCTGAACGGACAGCAGCCGTTGGCTATGTCACTTACCGGCGGTCTGGATACGCGGATGATTATGGCCTGGCAGAAACTGGCGCCCGGATCGCTTCCGTGTTATACGTTCGGCGGAACATATCGCGATTGCCGGGATGTCACAGTGGCTCGGCAGGTAGCCAGGGTCTGCCAGCAACCACACCGCGTGATCACGACCGGCAAGGAATTTCTCTCTGATTTCCCGCGCTACGCCGAAAGGAGCGTCTACCTCACGGATGGCGGTGTCGACATGAGCCGCACGCCGGCGCTTTACGTAAATGAAAAGGCGCGTGAGATCGCTCCTGTGCGGATCGCAGGTATTTACGGAAGCGAGGTGCTCCGCTGGTTGCCCGGCTTCAAGCCGGTGGAGCCGGCTGCCGGCCTGTTCCGTCCGGAATTGCTCTCGCAGGTGCATCTTGCAAATCAGACATATGCGGAGCTGCTTCAGGGGCATCCGATTTCGTTCGTTCTCTTCCGGCAGGCCCCTCAGCGCGGCGTGAACACACTGGAGGAAAGCCAGCTCACCGTTCGCTCACCATATCTGGACAATGATTTCGTGCGTACGGCATTCCGGGCGCCGGCCCCGGGCTTCGCCAGCAGCGACGTGTTTTCGAAGAAGGAAGTGAGTCTTCGACTGATCGGTGATGGGAATGAGGCGTTGCGGCGGATCCGGACTGACCGTGGCCTTGCGGGAGATGGCAGTAGAGCCTCGGCCGCTCTGGCGCGAGCCTGCCTCGAATTCACTTTCAAGGCGGAATATGCCTATGACTACGGGATGCCTCAGACCGTCGCGCGCGTCGATCACGCTTTGTCTGCTCTTCGTCTGGAGCGTCTTTTCCTGGGCCGGCACAAGTTTTATCACTTCCGCGTGTGGTATCGCGACCAGCTCTCGAGTTACGTGCGTGAAATGCTGCTGGACCGGCGGACCCTCTCCCGGCCCTTTCTGAATCGCCAGCGGGTCGAAACGATCGTGGAAGGGCATCTCCGGGGCGATCGGAACTACACGACCGAGATACACAAGGTGCTGACTCTGGAGCTGATACACCGGTTGTTTGCCGACCCAGCGTGAAGTTCGGGCATCCGCACCAGGTCTCCCGGAAAAAATCCAGTGCCACCGTTTGTCGCAACTATCATTTTCCTGACCGGAATCGCGGGGCTTTTCTTTCTGGACCGGGACCGGACGCGCGTCTCGAAGGCATTGTGGCTGCCTGTGGTCTGGCTCTTCCTCGCCAGCTCGCGCCCGGTCTCGGCGTGGCTTTCGCAGACGGGCATATGGAATGTGGGCTGGGTTGCCTCATCGGATCAGTACCTCGAAGGAAGTCCTGTCGACCGGTTCGCGTTTTCGACACTCCTGGTTCTCGGGCTGGCGGTTCTGGTCTTCAGGGGAAACCGAGTGGTACAAGTTCTCCGCGCCAATCTGCCGATCGTTCTGTTCTTTTCTTATTGCGCGGCCAGCATCCTGTGGTCCGATTTTCCGGAAGTGGCGTTCAAACGCTGGACCAAGTTTCTCAGCGATTTCGTGATGGTGATGATCGTCGCGACGGACCGCGATCCGTCGCGCGCCGCCCGGCGGCTGTTTTCCAGAACGGCGTTTTTTCTGGTTCCGCTCTCAATACTGTTCATCCGGTATTACCCCAACCTTGGGCGTGTCTACACGAGGTGGGAGGGTGCGCTGCTCAACACCGGCGTCACAACGGATAAAAACACGCTGGGTATGGTCTGCATGATATGCGGTCTGGTGTCGCTATGGCATCTGCTGGGTCTGTCATGGGAAACGGGTCAAGTCCGCACACGGTCACGTATCGCGCACGGAGCGATTCTGCTGATGGCGATCTGGCTGCTCCATCAGGCAAACTCCGACACTTCCGCCACATGCTTCGTGATAACCGGATTTCTGCTGGTGATCACAAGAAAGCCGTCGTTCATCCGGCGACGGTTGGTCCTGAATACTGTCGTCCTCGCCATGCTCGGTTGCTGCATTTTTGCTTTGTTCGTGGCCCCCGGACTGCTGGCTCTGATTGGAAGAAACCCCACTCTGACGGGTCGCACGATCATCTGGCAGAACGTGCTTGCCGTCAGCTCGAGTCCTTTGCTTGGCGCGGGATTCGAAAGCTTCTGGCTGGGGCCCAGGCTGGAGACTCTCTGGCGAATGTTTCCGGGCGACGGCCGTTTCCATCCCAACGAAGCGCACAACGGCTACATCGAGGTATACATCAGCCTGGGATTGGTCGGGCTGAGCCTGCTCGCAGTCATTATCGTTTCGGGGTACCGCCGGATCGCCTCCAGAGTCCTTCGTGACCGTGGCGTGAATAATCTCCGTCTGGCGATCTGCGTTGGAATGATTGCCTACAATTTCACGGAAGCGGGATTCAAGGAGCTTCATCCGCTGTGGATCTGCTTTCTGTGGGCAATCGTCGCGGTTCCCGCGAGACGCGCCGCGGCAGTCTGCGAAGAACCGGTCGCAGAGCTGGAGATCGATTCGCCCGTTCCGGTGTGGACCACCTGAAGGCGAGACACGATCCGGAACGTACCCGATCTGCCCCTTTTCCGCCCGAAACCGGACGGCCATTGCATGGAAAATACGCTCAAATCAGCCGCCAAACGCACGATCGAAGTGTCAGCCGCAGCAGCCTTGCTGACCGGCGGACAGGATCGTCCATACGCCCTGGGCCTGGCACTGGCCCTTGCGGCGGAGGGAGTTGCTCTGGAGGTCGTGGGAAGCGATGAAGTGGATAGTCCCGAGATGCATCTTACGCCGGGGCTGAAATTTCTGAATCTGCGCGGCGATCAGCGGCGAAATGCCGGCCTCGCGGAAAAAGTGTCTCGCGTACTGCGCTACTATGCGCGCCTCATGGGGTTTGCGGCGCGCACCCGAGCGAAGGTTATTCATATCCTCTGGAACAACAAGTTCGAAGGCTTCGATCGCACTGCGCTCATGTTGTATTACAAGTTCCTTGGTCGAAAGGTCGCACTGACGGCGCACAACGTGAACATCGGCAGGCGGGACGAGAATGATTCGCTCTTCAACCGCGTGACTTTGAAGATTCAATATCGCCTCGCGGACCACATCTTCGTTCATACCGAAAAGATGAAACAGGAGTTGCTCGATGAGTTCGGTGTCCACGAGTCGGCGGTCACGGTGCTGGTTCACCCGGTGAATGATGCCTTTCCAGACAGCGGCCTCGACTCAACCGGCGCGAAGCAACGTCTGGGCATCTGCAATGGCGAAAAGACACTGTTGTTCTTTGGCAGGATCGGCCCTTACAAAGGACTGGAGCACCTGATCACAGCCTTTCAACAGGTAACGGCTCAGGGGATGGATTGCCGGCTGGTTATCGCGGGCGAGCCGAAGAAAGGGTCTGAAGACTATCTGGAGGAAATCCGGACCCGGATCAGCGACGACGTAGCGGCAGGACGCATCATTCAACGAATCCAGTTCATTCCTGACGAAGACGTCGAATTGTATTTCAAGGCCGCGGATGCTCTGGTGCTTCCCTATCTGGAGATTTTTCAGAGCGGAGTTCTCTTTCTGGGCCTGACGTTCGGTCTGCCGGTGATCGCAACGGATGTCGGTTCCTTCAAGGCCGACATATCGCGCGCGGAAGCGGGACTCGTCTGCCGGCCGCGGGATCCGCAGGATCTGGCGCGTGCGATTCAGGAATATTTCGAAAGCGACTTGTTCCGAAATCTGGAGCAGCGGCGCAAGGTTATTCGGGATTACGCTCATACCCACCACTCCTGGGGCGCCGTGGGTAAGGTGACGCGCGACGTTTATAACGAACTGCTTATCGGGAGCTTAACGTGAAACCTCTGGTATCGATTCTCATCCCGGCATACAACGCACAGGAATGGATCGGGGATACCCTCCGCTCAGCCATCGCCCAGACGTGGGACCGCAAGGAGATCATTGTCGTCGACGATGGCTCCCGCGACCAGACGAATGCGGTGATCCGGCAGTTTGAGTCTGAGGGCGTCCGCGTCGTCACGCAAAAAAATCAGGGAGCCGCGGCCGCGCGGAACAAAGCGTTCTCCGTCTCTCAGGGAGACTACATTCAGTGGCTGGATGCCGATGACATTCTGGCGCCGGA
>CAZXCO010000383.1:0-6556 GCA_964639095.1 uncultured Solibacteraceae bacterium | reverse complement strand
TCCGTACGGGCCGCTGGCGACGAATTATCAAATCGTGCAATCGCGCGATTCCCTCGTGATCTTTGTGGAACACAATCACGAAGCCCGCGTTATCCCGCTCGATGGCCGGCCGCACCTTCCGCCAGACGTGCGCCAGTGGCTCGGTGACTCACGCGGCCACTGGGAAGGCGACACGCTGGTCATCGACACCACGAATTTCACGAACAAAACGAAGTTCAAGGGTTCGGACGAAAACCTGCATCTGACGGAACGGTTCCGCAGAACAGGTCCGGACACGTTGCTGTACAGCTTCACCATTGACGATCCGACGGCCTTCACCGCGCCATGGACCGGCGAGTATCCGTTCATCGCAAGTCAGGACCGCATCTACGAGTACGCCTGCCACGAGGGGAACTACGGTCTGGCCGGAGTTCTCGCCGGCGCCCGCGCGGCCGAGAAAGAAGCCGGCGAAAAAGAAAAATAGTCTCGCGCTGCTCGGCGGTTATTCCGCGAACAATTTCTGGAAGTAGGACAGATAGAACTTGAGTCCGGATTCACTCGGGATCTGGCGGCCTTCCGGCGCATTTCCGAACACCATCGGCGTTTCCGTTTTGTCGCCCCAGGCTGTCCATTTCGCCAGGCCCTTGCCGTTCGGGTCGCCCGCGGCGGCAAAGTTTACCCAGTAGGAAGACATCGTGTCGGCTACCTTGCGGTCCGCCTCGGTCCATTCGCGGCCTTTGTCCAGATGGTCGAATACATAGGCAACCTCGGAGACGTGCGTGGCGCTGCCGTGCGGCCCGGGGGCGAATGGCCCTCTGGCATTGGGAACGCGGGGCGGCTGCTGCGTGAAGTAATAGACCCAGGCCTTCCCTTTATCGGACCGCGCCACGAGCCGCGCCCAGTTCCGCATCAGGAAGGCCATTTCATCGCGCCCGGAAAAAAAGGCCGATTCGCGGGCTTCTTCGTCATTGGCCGCCGGGTAAATCTTGAGAAAATTCTCCGCCAGATCGCCGAACCGCTTGTGAACCTGATCGGTGAACTGCGCCGCGCTCTTCGGATTTCCGCCGAAGGATTCGTCGCGGTTCGATCCCACCAGCACCGGCACTTCGGCCTGCTGGCCCTCGGCGAAGATTTTGGAGGGCTCCTCGCGAACGTACGCGCCATCCACGATCATGCCCGCGCCGCGGCCGCCCTTGAGAATCACGTCGGCCGGTTTGGCGCGCAGATCCGCCAGCGACTTCGCGCCCAGCGAATTGGCGTAGCGCACGCCCTCCTCCTCGGCGTCTTCGAGGGTTTTCAGCTTCGCCAGCGTCGCGGTGGACCAGGCGCTGCTGTCGCCGATGGCGCGCTCGAACAATCCTTTGGCCTGCACCACGGTCATCAGATTCGCGACCATGCCGGCTCCCGCCGATTCCCCGAAGATCGTCACCCGCGCCGGATCGCCGCCGAACGCCGCGATGTTCTTCTTCACCCACCGCAGAGCCGCGATGGAATCCAGCAAACCGAAGTTCCCCGTAGCCTCGCGTCCCGACTCCATGCTCAGTTCGGGGTAAGAGAAGAAGCCGAATACGCCCAGCCGGTAGTTGAACGTGACCACCACAACGCCCTTTTTCGCCAGCGCTTCCCCGTCATACAGGGGCTGTGAGCCGGAGCCGGTGTTGTAGCCGCCGCCGTAAATCCACACCATCACGGGGCGTTTCTCCGAGGCCGATCTGGCGCCGGTCCAGACATTGAGGTACAAACAATCTTCGCTGACCTTCTGGTCGCTTCCGTTGGGCGCCGCCTGCATACAAATCGGCCCAAACTGATCTGCCTTGCGGACTTCGGTCCAGTGTGCGGGAGGTTTGGGGGCGCGCCAGCGAAGATTGCCGACCGGCGGCGCGGCGAAAGGGATGCCCTTGAACACGCGGACGTCCGGACTGGATGCCGGGACGCCAGTCACCATGCCGGCGTCGAGATGTACCGGCCCATCGATTGCCCCCTCTGCTGTACCCAATGCGAACAGAAAAGTAACGGCGATCAGTCCTCGATACATACAAGCTCCCTTCGGCACCAAAAAGTATATGCGAACGGTAAAGACGCCGCTCGATCACGGATGCCATATGGCGTCCAAGTCCAAAGAAACACTCGCTTACAGGCGGAAATCAGACCCCAGCCAGAGTGCTCTATTGCCCTCTATTCGGGAGTACGAACCTCGCAGACTGTGAGTAATGGTACAGAAAACGGCATGGAGACGCTACAATCAGACCATAACACCATTTGACAAGACCCTGAAATCTGACAAAGCGCCCAAAGATCATCTGCTGATGCTTTCGGTGGGCCTGATACTCCTCGCCGCAGGGTGGCTCATTGTCTGGTCGGGTCATTTCCAAAGCAACTTTCACGCTGACGACGTTCCCGCGATTGTCGAGAACCAGTTCGTTCACCATCTCTCGAGCGTTCCGCGCTTTTTCACGACGCCGCGAATCTCCAGCATGGAAAAGGATTCCGCTGCTTATCGTCCTCTGCTCTCGGCGTGGTTTGCGGTGGATTATCACCTGGGCGGCGCGAATCCATTCGCCTTTCAGATGGAAAACTTCATCTGGTTTACGGCCGAACTTCTGGCGTTGTTCCTGCTCCTTCGCCTGATTCCAGGGGTGAACAATGCCGGGGCGGTTTTCGCGGTGATGGTGTTCGGCCTTCATCCGGTCAACGCCGCCACAGTCAACTATGCTTTGCGGAGGGGCGTCATCATGGGCGCGTTCGGGGTGACGGCCGGCATGCTGATCTGGCTGATCTGGCCTCGAAGGCTCCCGCAGGCAATACCGCTCCGGTTAAAACGAATTCCGCAGGACGCTTTCGACGAGTATCTCCGGAAAAATTTCAAGCGCCTGGACACGCTCTATCGCAAAGTCATCCACGCACCGGCGGGCTTGTATCTCTGGCCGGTGATTCCCGCACTGTTGTGCGAACCTTCGGCGGTTGTATTTGCACCCATTCTCGTGGCGTGGATCCTGCTTTTCGAAGAGGACCGGAGACTCGGCCGGGCGATTCCCGCCGCCGTCGTGTGCGGTGGCTATTGGATTTTTCAGGCTGTGCTTACGCGGACCCTCGGCGAGTTCTCAGATACTCCGGCGGCCAATTACCGGTTCACGCAGCCGTGGGTTGCCTTGCGGGATCTCTACCGGTTTTTCGTTCCCCTGCATCTGAGCGCCGAGAGCGATTTCCGCGCGTTCGCCCACTTTTGGGACCCGCTCGCGATCGCGGGATATCTGGGGGTCGCGTGTCTCGCCGCGCTGGCCGTGTTCCTCGGGCGCAGGAGGCAGTGGAAGGCTGTTTCCTTCGGGATCTTCTGGTTTCTGATCGCGCTGGTTCCGGATGCGATCACTGCGCACCGCGCGGTGGAAGCCGACTGGAGAATGTTTCTGCCATTCGCAGGCCTCGCGATCGGTGTTGCCGGTCTGGCGTCGAACGCGGTCCGGCTTCTGACGAGGCAAGGGCAGCCTGCAGAGGATGGCGCGGCTTCGCACCTGCCTTTTTCCATTGCTGGCGGGTGCGTGGCGCTCGCGCTGCTCGCCCTTCTCGGATGGGGAACCTTCGAGCGGAATGCCGCCTGGGAAACAGAGTCCACCCTCTGGAGGGCCGCGATCGCCTCGAGCCCGCGCAGCGGACGGGCGCTGATGCGATACGGGCTCACGGAACTGACGAGTCCCGACCCGCTTCCGGGCTTGAATCACCTCCGCGAGGCCGCGCAGGTTTCGCCTCAGGATCCCGTCGTCGGGACCAGCCTGGCGCGCGCTTACGAGAGACTCGGTACACCGGCGGAAGCCGAAAGCCAGTACCGAAAGACGATCGCGGAGGCGCCTTCATATTCGCCGGTCTACTCCTCATACGCGCAGTGGCTGCTGGCGCAGAGCCGAATTTCCGAGGCGTCCGGAATGGCAGAGAAGGCTCTCGCCCTCGATCCCTACGATCTCGCCGGGCGCCGCACCCGGATGGATATTCTGGCCGACACCCACCAATGGGCGAAGCTGAAGGACTTTGCGAACGGAACGCTGCGCCTCTTCCCGGACGATGCCGATGGGCAGCGCTCTCTGCTGGTGGCGCAGACCGGTCTTGACCAGATCGGAAAGGCTGAGACGCAGGCGAAAGAGCAACCGACCGTGGATCACTATCTGAGCCTTTCCGTGCTTTACTATCAGTCCGGCAAATACGAGGAATCCATTGAGGCCGCACGGCAGGCGTTGAAAATCAATCCGAATCAGGCCGAGGCTTACGCGAACATCGCATCCGCTTATCACGCGATGGGCAAGCTGGACGAAACCATTGCGGCGCTCCGCGAGGCGATCCGGCTCAACCCGAATCTGCCCTCGGCCCAATCGAACCTCGAGATCGAACTGGCGGCAAAGGAAAAGGAAGGGCGGTAGGCCCGCTCCTGCTGCAGGGGCGTCAGATCTTGAAAGTCTCGAGCGACTCGGGCGCAAAGAGCTCCGCTGGCGTCAGAAGCCGCTTTGAAAGACCCTGCTCGTAGTGGTATCGAAGAAACGTGTTCAGGGCGTGGATGTTGGGCTCATAGCCGTAGGGCCAGAAATCGCGACCCATCACCGCCTCGGTCTCTGCCAGGTGGCTGGTCAGCCAGGGAAGCATGTGCATCAGTGCTCCGGACTCGCGCAATTCCGCGTAAACATTCCGCTGCGCCGCGACGAACGCCTTCATCAGGGATTGCGCCACCCACGGGTATTTCTCGTACACGTCGCGCCGAATCGCGACAGTGTGCATCGGCGGGAAGATCTTCGTCTTCCGGTAATACTCCCGCTCGGCCGCCGGGTAGTTTTCGAAGAGCCGGCGGACCTTACCCGAGCCGTTGCGGAAGGTCGACGGCGCGCGTGCCGTATAGAGCGCATCGATCTCGCCGGCTTCCAGCATGCGCGAAAGCGTTTTGTCGCCGGGGATGGTTTCGAGCCGGATGCCGGGCGGCAGCGACAGCGGGAGTTTCTCGACTCTCCCCGGCTGCTCTTCGCCGCCGCTGAAATAACAGACGCTTCTGACCGGCACGCCATACTCGTCGCTCAGGATGCCGCGAATCCAGACCGTTGCCGTCATCTGATATTCCGGATTGCCGATGCGTTTTCCGATAAGATCCTTCGGCTCGCGAATGCCGCTGGCGGTGTTGACGTAGATGCAGGAATGGCGGAAGTGGCGCGACGGGAAGACCGGAATGGCGACGAACGGGGAGCCGTCGCGGAACAGCGAAAGCGTGTAGGAGGAGAGCGACAACTCAGCGACGTCGAACTCGCAGTGCCGGAGCATACGAAAGAAGATCTCTTCGACAGGCAGATTGAGGCAGGTCAGTTTGATTCCATCGACGGGAATATGGCCTTCCAGCAGAGCGCGCGTGCGGTCGTAATTCCAGCAGGCCAGAGTCAGCCGCAGTCTGGGCATCCATTCTCCCCGATTCGGTAAGGCAACGCTCGCGAGAGCCGGCCCCGCGAGTCTCTCATTGTATGTCTTCCACTTTGAAGCGGCCGTTCGATACGCCCGGAATCTTTATGCATCGATGTGGAGATCTTTATGCGGCGCAAAGATTTTCGCCCGCGCAAGTGAAGCGGCAAAGGAAAATGGACATTTCGGGCCGCTGCACAGTAAAATAGGTCATATGCTGGTGTATAGTCTACGTAACGCATGATCCCAGGCCGCAACTTCCCGCCTCGCAAGTCCAATCGCCGAGAAAACGTAAACGAATCGATACGAGCCAAAGAAGTCCGGGCTGTGTTTCCTGACGGGACAGCTGAAGTCATGCCGACTGCCGCTGCTCTGCGGAGAGCGCAGGAACTGGGGCTCGATCTCGTCGTTGTGTCTCCTACTGCCGTGCCGCCGGTCGCGAAGGCGATCGATTATGGCCACTATCAGTACGAGATGAAGAAGAAGTCGCACGAGGCGAAGAAGAAACAACACGTGGTGCAGGTGAAGGAACTGAAGTTCCGTCCCAACACCGACGATCACGACTACGACTTCAAGAAGAATCACGCCATCCGCTTTCTGCAGGAGGGCAATCGCGTGAAGGCCGTCGTGCAGTTCCGGGGGCGCGAAATCGCCCACACGGACCTCGGACGGAAACTCCTGAACCGATTCGCCGAGGATCTGATGCCCTATGGCGCTGTTGACGGCACGGCTCGCATGGAAGGCCGTAACGCGCATATCCTGATCAGCCCTGTTAAGGCGCAAACACCGCCCCGGCCGGCTCCGCCGAAACCCGCTCCGACTGAACCGCCCGTGGCTCATTCCTGAGTCCTCGAGGGACGCCGCACCAACGGCGTCCCAAAAGGCGAAAACACGCACATTGGATGAGGCGTTGCAGCATCTCCTCCGAAGCAGTGCTTCTATTTCTCGCTTCGGAGACACATCGTGAAACGCTTCGCTCTCATTTCATGTCTTGGGGTTCTGGCGTTCGCTTCCGCCAACGCGCAGGAATTTTCCAGATTTTCGGTGGATTTTGGCGGCGGGTACACCACCGGCGTTGGCAATACCGGACGATACCTTGATGGAGGCTGGAACGTCCACGCGGGCGTCGGCTTCAATTTCAATACGTATCTCGGCG
>CAZXCO010000382.1:0-2346 GCA_964639095.1 uncultured Solibacteraceae bacterium | reverse complement strand
CTGCGGCTCCTGGCAGATCATCCGATCCTCGCTGTCGCAAATCGCGACGATCCTGACAAGCCCATCGGCGCGCTCTCGCTGAAAGACGTCCACCGCGCCTACGGCATCGGTTGACGGAAATATTCAGCGCCTCGAGGCCAGTGTCTTCAGCTCGCCAAGCAGCGCGTCCGGCACCCGGAGGTTTCCGTTCTTCCCCGTTCCCAGGGAAATCTGAGGCTTGTTGCCGCCGTGAAAATCGGACCCGCCGGTCCTGCCGAGATGGAATCGCTCGGCCAGCGATTCGTAGTACGACACATTTTCCGGGCTGTGGTCGCTGTGATAGACCTCGATGGCCCGCAGCCCCATGCCCGCGAGATCCTCGACATACTCGGCGAGTTTGACCCAGTTGTTCTTCGCGACGCGGATCGGATGGGCAAGCGAAGGCACGCCTCCCGCGGCGAGGAGCCGCTCAAGAGCCTCTTCCATCGACACTTCCTGCCGCTGCACAAAGCCGCGCGCCGATTCATCGAGATAAAGATCGAAGGCGTTCTGGATGTCCGTCGCGTATCCCTTGCTCACCAGCACACGCGCGAAGTGCGGCCGGCCGGTCAGCGTGCGTCCCACCTTCTCGACCTCGGCCAGAGTGATATCGATGCCGAGCGACTGCAGTTTTGCGACCAGCCGGTTGTTGCGGTCGCGCCGGCCCTCCAGAATCACGTCCAGCCAGTCGCGGAGCTCCTGAGTGGGCGGAGTTACCGGAAAATATCCGAGCAGATGTACCGAACTGCCCTGATAGCGGGTCGAGAGTTCAATGCCGCAAATGAGTTCGAGGCCGGCGGCGGAAGCGCAGGGCACGGCGGCGTCATATCCCGCAAATGTATCGTGATCGGTGATGGCGAGGCACGCAAGACCGGCACGAACGCCCTCGGCTACCAGCTCGGCTGGCGTGAATGTTCCATCGGAGCGGTCGGTATGGCTGTGCAGGTCGATCATGTGATGAGCTTTCTGAATTCGAGTTCGCGCCAGATCTTTTCGATGCCTTCCTCGACAGACTCGCGATCGGAATGAATCACGACGCTGGGATCGAGCGGCGGTTCATAGGGATCCGAAATACCGGTGAAGTTTTCGATCTCGCCGGCCAGGGCGCGCTTGTAAAGTCCTTTGGGATCGCGGCGCGTCAGCACGTCGAGCGGGCACTCGACATATATTTCGACAAACCCGGAGACCTCACGCTTCACGTGCTCCCGCGCTTCCCGATAAGGAGAGATGGCGGCCACGACGGCAATGACGCCATTCCGTGCGAGCAGCGCGGCGACAAAACCGATCCGCCGGATATTCGTATCGCGGTCCTCGCGGCTGAATCCAAGCTCTGTCGAGAGCCGGCTGCGAATGGCGTCGCCATCGAGCAATTCCACCTTTGCGCCCTGTTCGCGTAATCGCGCAACGAGCCGTTCGGCCAGTGTCGTCTTTCCCGCGCCGGATAACCCCGTGAGCCAGACAACAAAGCCCGCATGCGTCATGCGCCGGGCTGGGAAGCTTCGCCTGCCTTGTTCAAAACCTCGCGCAGCAGGACGTCGACCGTGCGTTCGGCCTTTCCGTCCGCGCTGAAGTGCAGGCCGCACTCCTTTACGGCTTCGGGGGATTCCCACCACCAGCGCCCGGCGCGCTCGTCTTCGCCCGCCACAACGGGGCGGGTGCAGGGGTCGCATCCGATGCTGGTATACCCGGCGGCATAGAGCGGGTGCTCGGGAAGTCCGCGCTCGTGCGTGTAGCGGATGACATCTTCGGTGGTCCAGTCAGCGAGCGGGCTGATTTTGACGGAGACGCCGGAGCGATCGAAGACGTCGATGGAGGCGCGGGATTTGGCCTGGGCGCGCCGCAACCCGGTGAAAAACGCGGTGAGGCCGCTCAACGCGCGGGCGAGCGGACGCGACTTGCGGATATCGCAGCAGAGCATCCGGTTCGGAACGCTGTCGCGAAAGAGGTCGCGCCCGTGCAGGGCGACCATCGAGTCGACTTCCCGCATGTCGGGGATGATGCGCTCGATCCGGATGGAATAACGGTTCTCGATATCCGCGATGATCTTTTCGGTGAAGGGATGAACGCGGCCGGTGTCGAGCGTGAGAACGCGAGTCTTCGGCGCCGCTTCGAGAACGAGATCCGTAACGATGACGTCTTCGCGCTGCAGGCTGCTCAGGACAGCGAGCGAAGACCCGAATTCGCGAATGGCGGCGGCAATGATTTCACGAGAAGCTGCGAGAGGTTCCAAGGGATGACCGGCTTTCCGGAACTGGGTGACTGGAGCGGGAGACGGGATTCGAACCCGCGACATCGACCTTGGCAAGGTCGCACTCTACCAGCTGAGTT
>CAZXCO010000381.1:0-4311 GCA_964639095.1 uncultured Solibacteraceae bacterium | reverse complement strand
CGAAACACTGAGTCCGCGCGAGCGCAGCGTGCTCAAGGCCGTGTTCGAGGGACTGACGAATAAAGAGATCGCGAGCAGCATGCAGATCTCTGAAAGCTCGGTCAAGGCCGTCCTGCAGCAATTATTCGACAAGACCGGCGTACGCACCCGAAGCCAGCTTGTGCGAATCGCGATCGAGCAGCATGCAGGCGACTGGCTCAGCGAGCCGTAACGAAAAATCGGGGGCGCCTCCGAGCACCCCCGCGACGTGGTATTGGCATGGCGAATCCTCCCGCTTGCCGCACGTCAGGTAACCGCCTCCGGCAGCGATCTCGCGATCGTCATCAAAGAAGCGTTCTGACAACCAAGTGCAGCAGCCAGAAGTGCCGTTTCAACCCGCTGAGAGATATGAGCCGCCGCAGGTACCAGTACCTGTCAGGCATGTATGATTCAGGACGGCCGTTGCGGACGCCGGCGTCGCGCTGTGGCGCGTGGACGCGAATCCGAACGATACCAGAGCGAAAACTGTTACTGATCCGAGGATCACCGCAACCGGCCGCAGTCCGTTCGAAGCCGATGCGCTGGCCGCAGCTCCGATCGCGACCAGCAGCAGGCTGCCGGCCGTCGTGAAGAACCCCGGTCCGATCGCCTGTTTCACCCACGGGAAGCAAGCGCACTCCACCCCGCGAAGTCCGCCGTAGTGGATGGCGGCGAAGATCATGAAGACGGCCAGCAGGAAGGCGCCGAGGCAGGCGCCCCAGCGGCGGAAGCGGGGCACAAGAAGGAGGACTCCGGTGAAAGTCTCGAGTATCCCGAGGCAAATAGCCGTGACAACGCTCAGCGATTCGGGTACATTGACCTCCGCGAGGCGGGAAGCAGCCCCGATCGGATCGGTGATTGTCCAGACGCCGGCAATCAGGAAGACCGCAGACAGCAAAAGCGATGCGGTCCAGTGGATGCCGGTTCGCCAGGCCCGCTCGTGTCTGAGCGAGACCAGAGCGCCGGGGGCAGAAGCACCTTCGGCCATCTCCATGCAGTTATATCTTGTTTATACCTCTGTCGGCCGGCGTGCGGCGGAATGAGGGGTAAAAGAACGGCGCCAGAAGGGGCATCTACTTCCGGGCAAACCAGGCCAGAAAGAGGCCGTCGGGGGCGACATCCTCCCAGTAAGAGAGATACCGGCTGGAAACGTGCCGGCAGTGGCGGGAAAGAAGCCGCTCCAGTTCCTCTTTCCGGAACCACTTTTCCCAGGCCGAGGTCTTCAACCGACCCCAGTGCTCGGCGTTCTTGTCGATGACGACCAGTTTCCCCCGCGGCTTCAGAACCCGGCACATCTCCTCCACTGCCCGCTCGATGTCGACGGCATGCTCCAGTGATTCGGTGGCGTAGGCGAAGTCGAACGTCGAGGTGTCAAAGGGCAGGCCGGTCATGGAACCGGCTCTGGTGTGAATGCCTGCCGGAACAAACCGGAGCATCGCCTCCGAGATATCCAGGCCCCAGATCTCCGCCTGAGGATTCTCCTGCTGCAGGACCCGGGCGAAGCGCCCTTTCCCGCACCCGATGTCCAGCACCTTTTTTCCGGTGAGATCGCCGAAAAACTCGAGCAGAACCCGGACGTGCTGAATCCGCGGATCGATCGTTGTGGGGAAGTGTTCTTCGTCGCCCGAAGCCTCATCGAAACTGCGCCGGATCTCGGCGAGCAGATCGGGATCGAGCGCGCGGCCGGGGGGCGGGGAATCCGCGGCGCCGCGCCGGCGCTCCTGTCCTTTCGCGAATTCCAGCGCCGCCCGGAGCCAGTTCACGCCCGTGTCAGAAAAAGAGGAAGTCCCATCTTCCCCTTATAAGTCGGCCGGTAACGTTCCGTGTTGTACATCCGTTCGACATCCACTTTGCGTGGGCCAAGTTTGGGATCGGGGATGGGAACCGCTCCGTAACAGCCCTGATGGATCGCCGTCATCAGACCGTGCTTCCCCTCTTCCATGAGATCGACGGCCATGCCGCCGAAGGTCGCGGCCACCATTTTATCCACGAAATCCGGCGGGCCGCCCCGAAGATCGTAGGTGAGATCGCTGACGATCGTCTCATCGCCGCTGTGCTTTTTGATGATGTCGCTCAGGGCCTCGGCGACGTTGGCTTTCTTGCGATGCCCGAACGCATCGGCCTCTCCGTATTCACTGACGCTGTAACCCTCCCACTCAGCCCCTTCGGAGAGAAGAATCAGCGCGTAGGCGCTCGGGTTGTCTTTCTTGTCCGCGAGGATCAGATCCAGCAGCTTCGGAAGCTGAACTTTGTACTCCGGGATGCAGCAGCGCAGGGAGTTGGCATAGGCCGTGTAGAGGGCGGTGTACCCGGCGTCGCGTCCGAAGATGCGGAAGATGCCGATCCGCTCGTGGGACGCGACGGTCGTGCGCTGGCGCTCGATGGCGTCGCCGGCGCGCGACACCGCGGTCGAAAAGCCGATGCAGTATTCGGTGTTGCGCACGTCGTTATCCATTGTCTTCGGAACGGCCACGACTTTGACGCCCTGTTTATCCAGATGCGCGGCGTAGCTGAGCGTATCGTCGCCGCCGATGGCAACCAGGTAATCGAGCTCCAGCTTCTCGACGTTGCGGAGCACCTGCGATGTCATGTCGTAGACCGTCGAGGTCACGCCGCCTTTGGTGTTCTCGCTCGACGGAAAAGTTGCGCCGTCCAGAAAGGCCGGCGTCTTTTTCATCTTCAGCGGATTCGTGCGGGAACTGTGCAGCCAGGTCCCGCCTGTGCGGTCGATGGTCCGTGTATTCTGCCGGTTCAGCGGAAGGATGTAGCGGCTGACGCTGGCGGGGTCCTCGAAATTGACGTGTGTGAGCCCTTCCCAACCGCGGCGGATTCCGGTGACCTGGCGGCTGATATCCGAACCCCGGTACACTACCGTCTTGATGACGGAATTGAGGCCCGGAACATCTCCGCCGCCCGTCAGTATCCCGATTTTCCCTGCCTTCATTCCACTCCTCCTCGATTCTTTCGTCAGATTTCCCATTGTAAGGGCGGCGCGCCGGCCGCACTTGTTGAGGGGGCGAGGATGCTTCGGGGCTGGGCGCTCAGCCCAGCAGAAAGACCGCGGTCTGTGCGATCAGATTCGGCAGCACGCGTACCTGGCTGGCGCCGCTTAGAAAATAGCGCCGCTCGATCGGAAACTTCTGGTCGCGGCACAGGCTCTCGAAATCGTTGATGCTCAGGAAATGAATATTGGGCGAGTTGTACCAGTTATACGGGAACAGCTTCGTTTTGGGGGCCTGGCCGTTCTTCAGCATGGCGAGACGCACCGTCCAGTGGCCGAAATTCGGAAACGAGATGATGGCGCGCCGCCCCACCCGCAGCATCTCGCGCAAAACTTCGAGCGGCGACCGTGTCTCCTGGAGGGTCTGGCTGAGAATAACGTAATCGAAAGCGTTATCGGGATAATCCGCCAGGCCCTCGTCGATGTCTCCCTGGTAAGCCGAAACGCCGCGCGCGATGGCGCGCCGGACCTGCGCGGAAGAAATTTCGACGCCGCGCGCGAGCACGCGTTTGTGTTCCACCAGCCAGGCGAGCAGTTCGCCCTCTCCGCATCCGAGATCGAGCACACGGCTGCCCGGCTCGACGATCTCGCCGATGATATGGAAATCCGGCCGCTCGGAAAGCGTCGCCGGCTGGGGATGATGAATCGCCGCCACTGCCTGGCTCATTCTGCCGCTTGCCTCATTATGCCGCCTGCGCCAGACGCGCCGTGCTGTCCAGAAAGCCGCGCACGATTTCGCTCTGTTCCGCGATATCCACAAGGAATGCGTCGTGGCCGTAATTGGACTGCAAATCGCAATATGCCACGTCGCCATTGATCCGCCGCAGTACCCGCACAATCTCCTGCGACTGATAACTGGGATAAAGCCAGTCGGAAGTGAAACTGATGACAAGAAATCGCGTATCGACGGTGCGAAAAGCCTCGTTCAGCCTGCCCGTGCCGTTGGTCAGGTCGAAGTAGTCCTCGGCTTTCGTGATGTAGAGATACGAATTGGCGTCGAAACGCGACACGAACTGCGTTCCCCGGTACCGGAGATAACTCTCGACTTCGAAATCCACGCCGAAGTCGAACCCGAGCTTCTCCTTCTCACGCAGACGGCGGCCAAACTTCTCGCGCATCGAGTCATCGCTCATGTAAGTGATGTGTCCCACCATGCGCGCCACCGAAAGCCCGCGCGCGGGAAAGCGGTTGTGCAGAAGATATTCGCCGCCCATCCAGTCGGGATCGGCCATGATCGCCTGCCGGCCGATCTCATGCAGGGCGATGTTCTGGGCGGTGTGGCGCGCGGCGGT
>CAZXCO010000380.1:0-5849 GCA_964639095.1 uncultured Solibacteraceae bacterium | reverse complement strand
CATGATCGCGTTCTTCTTGACGATGCCGATCAGCAGGATGATGCCGATGAGCGCAATAATCGAAAGCTCCGTCCGGAAAAGAACCAGTGCGATCAGCGCGCCCAGTCCGGCGGAGGGCAGCGTGGAAATGATCGTCAACGGATGCACCAGACTCTCGTAAAGGACCCCGAGCACGATGTAAACGGCCAACAGCGCGGTCAGAATCAGAATCGGTTCGCTCGACAGTGTCTTCTGAAAGGCCTGGGCGGTGCCCGAAAAGCTGCCGGTGATGCTGGCCGGCATTCCCATATCCACTTCGGCGCGGTCAATGGCTGCAACGGCGTCGCTGAGCGAGTAGCCTTCCACCAGATTGAACGAGATTGTGCTCGCCGGGAACTGGCCCTGGTGGGGCAGCGAAATCGGGGTAATTCCCTGGCTGAAGTGCGCAAACCCCGAGAGCGGAACCGAAATGCCGCGGGGCGTCTGGACGTAGATCTTTTCGAGAAAGTCCGGGCTTTCCCACCATTGCTGTTCGAGCGCCAGAACGACGTGATACTGATTGATCGATTTGTACATCGTCGAGACCTGGCGCTGGCCAAACGCGTCGTAGAGTGCGCTGTCCACCGCCTTCGCTGTGAGTCCCAGCCGCGAGGCCGTGTCCCGGTCCACGATGACGTTGGAAGAAAGACCCGAGTTCTCCTGATCGGAGCTGACGTCGGCGATCTGAGGAAGCGAATTCAGGGCCTCCTCCACCCGCGGTCCCCATTCCGCAAGAGCCTTCAGATCCTGTGTTTGCAGCGTGTACTGGTATTCCGCGTTGGCCTGCCGTCCTCCCACCCGGACGTCCTGATTGGCCTGCAGGTAGAGAGTTGCACCCGGCATACCGGCAGTCTTCTCTCTGATCCGCGTAATCACGTCATCGGCACTCGATTTACGGACTCCGATCGGCTTGAGCTGCATCCAGATCTGCGCCTTGTTTCCGCCCGCGCCGCCGCCGCTCGTGCCGGCGACCATATCCACGGTGTCGATATCCGGGTCCGCCCGGACCTGCTGCTCGAACCACTTCGCCTTCTCGACCAGCGACTGATAAGAGATGTGCTGCTGGCCGAGAATCGTGCCCGACAGGCGCCCGGTGTCCTGCTGCGGGAAGAATCCCTTGGGAACTTTGACGTAGAGGTAGACGCTGACTCCGATTGAGAGCACGATCAGAAGGAGCATCGGGTAAGGCCTTGCGAGTACGGCCTCCAGCGCGGATGCATACGTCGAAATGATCCAGTTGAAAAACTTCTCGGTCGCCAGGTAGAGACGCCCATGCCCGCGCGTTTTGAGCAGGCGCGAACACATCATGGGCGTGGCCGTCAGCGAGACCATCATCGACACCAGAATGGCCACCGACAGCACAACCGCGAATTCACGGAACAGCCGGCCGACGATCCCGTTCATCATGAGGATCGGGATGAATACCGCGATGAGCGACATGCTGATGGAGAGCACGGTGAACCCGATCTCTCCCGCTCCTTTGATCGCGGCGGCCCGGGGCCGCATGCCCGCTTCGATGTGCCTGGTGATGTTTTCAATGACGACAATCGCGTCATCCACCACGAATCCCGTCGCAATCGTCAGCGCCATCAGCGAGAGATTGTCAAGGTTGTAGTTGAGCAGGTACATCGCTCCGAAGGTGCCGATCAGAGCGACCGGAACCACAATGCTCGGGATCATCGTGGCCCGGAAGTTCCGCAGAAAAACAAAGACCACTCCGATCACCAGCAGCACGGAAATAATGATGTTGCGCTGGGCGTCATGAACCGAGGCGCGGATCGTCGTCGTGCGGTCGTTGTCGACCTGCAGGTTGACGTTGGGCGGCAACGAGGCGCGGAACTGGGGCAGCAGGGCTTTGATCCGGTCGACTGTATCGATGATGTTCGCGTTCGGCTGGCGGTTGACCTGGATCATCACCGCCGGTATGCCTCTGGCGAGTCCCATATTCCGCACATCCTCGGTACCGTCGACAACCCTTCCCAGATCCGAGAGCCGGACCGGCGCGCCGTTACGGTAAACGACGATCAGATCCTTGTAGTCTTTCGCGGTGAAAAGCTGGTCGGTCGCCAGCAGGGGCATGACCCTGTCGGAGTTCTCCAGCGCGCCCTTGGGGCTGATGGAGTTGGCTGCTGCGAGAAACGAGCCGATCTGGTCGAGACCGACGTTATATTTCGAGACCGGCTGCGGGTTCACCTCCACACGCACTGCGGGCAAGGAACTGCCCCCGACGCTGACCTGCCCGACGCCTTCCACCTGCGACAGCTTCTGCGCAAAGATGGACGACGCGATGTCGTACAACTCGGGCCGGGGCACCACCTCGGACGTCATCGAAAGAAGCATGATGGGCGACTCGGTGGGATTGATCTTGCGATAGGAGGGCTTCCGCGGCAGATTCGACGGCAAGTAGCCGGCGGCGGCATTGATAGCCGCCTGAGTATCGCGCGCAGCCGCATTGATATCGCGGTTCAGATCGAACTGCAAAGTAATGTTGGCCGCGCCAATGGAACTCCGGGACGTCATCTCGGTGACCCCGGCAATGCGGCTGAACTGCTTTTCGAGCGGCGTCGCCACCGAGGCCGCCATGACCTCCGGACTGGCGCCCGGCAGCGAGGCATTGACGCGAATTGTTGGAAAGTCGACCTGTGGGAGCGGCGATACGGGGAGTTGCGTGTAGGCGATTGCGCCGGACAGAGTGATGGCTATGGTCAGAAGGGTGGTAGCAACCGGTCGTTCAATGAACGGGGAAGAAATACTCATCGCGGCGATGGGTCGTTGAATGCCTCTTCGGTGAAAGCCTCAAAAGAGCAGGCGGGAATTTACCCTGCGATGGCACAGGTTAAACCTTATTTTTCCATTAGCGGAGCCCTCTCCAAGCCAAACAGTGTATCAAGCCACACACTTACACGGTCGGCCGGATCAAATCAGGGCAAAGGGCGGTTCGTTGTGGACGTTGCTCGCGGCGCGATTGATCGAACCTTCGGCAAGTTTGACCAGTTGTTGCGAGGCAGCCTTCTTTTCGCCGAGAATTTCGTCAATGAGGCTGGCGACGGGATCCAGATTGAGAGCCCGCGCGAATCCACAGAGGGATTCGTAGAGACCGACTTCGTACTGCCTGATCTGATTGCCGTAAAAAACGAGAGCCGCGTCGAGAAGCAGGGAGCGATCCAGATGCCCGATCACTTTTTCGCACTCGTCGGTGAGGATGCGGATGGGTTCGCTCTTTTCAGCAGCCGGACTGCGGTCAAGGCGCGCGAATATCTGCTCCAGGCGGTCGATATGCCCTTTTGTTTCTGCCAGATGGAGGCTAAACATTTCTTTGAGGGATGAGGTCGTGGCGACCTCCGCCATTTTGGGGAGACGGCGGGCCATGAGGTGCTCGCAGTCCCATGCGTATTCCAGCCCTCGCTGGAAGAGATCGGAGAGGTTGTCGAGTAGCATGCCGGAATCCCCAACAATTTTTCGGGCACGTGAAGTGCCGAAAGCTGAATGATTCCTGGACGGAAAGAAATGAATATCGGATCGCCTGGCTAGCTCAACCAGCCATCCGACTGAAAGATGGGATGGCAGGCGGGCGGAGCGCCCTGCCGTTCGCATACGCCCTCGCGGGAATCCGGAGACGCCAGGGTCAGACCAGCCTTCTCCATCGCCCGCCGGGCGCGCCGCTGATAACTTTCGGCGGCCATTGCCTCAAACACGTCCACCATCTGACTGATTTCTTCCAACGTCTTCCTGAGACTCGCAACAGCCCCTTTCGAACCGACCATGCAAACAGTTTGCTTCGGCAGTCGGCCAACAGAATAGTGGACGGCGGTTAATCCGGTACTATGGGATGGCCATAACTATTGTTATCGCCGCCACTCAAAATAATTCTCTGGAACCCGCGGGGCGTTCGCCGATGAGAGTCTCGTGAGCCCGCTGCGCCGCAAGGCCGAGTCAATCCTCGAAGTCGCGATCAGTCCCGCCGCCGAATATCACAACGCGGCTTTCATAGTGGATCGTTTTGGCGGTCTCCGGGTACTGGACTCGACCGAATGGTCGTTGCCCGGTATTGTCAGCGAATTCGGAGCTTCTTCCGTCTATCTGGTCGAGAGAAGGCAGGGCCGGGTCAAAGTGGAGGGCTGGTCGGCGACAGAGACCTGCGTTCTGACGGGAAACACGTCTCCGGCCGCCTGACGGAACGCAACGGTCAGGTTCACCCCAGAACATCGCAGACCTGCCCTGTGCGGGCGGCCGCCGGATGAAAGGAGCCGCTGCCCCAGGTGCGAAGGCCGTAATCTTCCATGCGGAACACCGCAAGGCTGCTCTGCTTCCGGATCAGCACCCCATGGATCACCATCTCGAGAGGAAGACGGCCCTGGAGCGAAGCCGGCCACTGAACGCAGACGTCCAGTTGAACGCCGCGAGGCAGTTCCTGGTCGGTTTCGAAGCAGATCACGCGATCGCTGAAATTCCGGGTGCGGCCGGCGCCGGGGAAACGACGGGCGCCGTGCTCATAGGAAAACCGGAGTTCCAGATCCAGATCGTAACGGGGCCGCGACCGGCGGTCGGCTGAATGGGAACGAGTCGAAGCTGAATTGGTTGAGACGGTATGCGCCATCCGCCGGGTGTCTTATCCAGCTCGATGGTATTACAGAATCTAACTTCTGCGCATACCCGAAGGTAATAGTACGCTGTTTATCTATTCGTTATTTGCGTTGCTCGCCAGTGTCCTGGCAAAGCCGGCGAGGTAAGAGTCAGCGCCGATTTCCTCGAGCTCCCGCGCCGCCAGGTAGTCGAATTCGCTGCGCTTCCGCTCCCGCAGCTTTTCCACCAGCCGCAGCCGCCGTTGCGCCGAGAGCGTCATCACTCTCTGGGTTTCGACCTGCTTCTCCGCCGTCTGGCAGGCCTGAAGCAGCCGTACTTCCTCCATCCGCGCCCTCGCGCGATGGAGTTCCTGCGCCCGGAGATCGTCCCCGCGAAGGGATTCCATCCGCAGCATCTGCCGTTCGCTTTCCTCGCGGCGCTCGCGATGGAGTTCCAGCTCGCGCAGGGCGCTCGCGACACGGTCGATCGACTGCTGCAAGCGCGCCGCTTCGATCTCATACTGGCGCTCATACCACTCGAGAACTTTCGAAAGCCGGAATCGGAATCGCATGTTTTTTCCTCAGAGCTGCGCGGCGATACCCTGCAGGCGCGAGAGGCTTTCGGCGACGGAAAAACCCGACGACGTATCCTGGCGGAGAAAATCGTTGATTTCCGGACGCATACGAATCGCCGTATCCAGAGCCTTGTTGGTGCCCGCGGCATAGGCGCCCAGCTCGATCAGGTCGCGCGATTCTTCGAGCGCGGCGAGCGCCTGCCTTACCTTGCGCGCCGCCGTCTGCTGCTCGGGCGTGGCAAGTTTTGAGGAAAGGCGGCTGATTGAGTTGAGAACGTCGATCGCCGGATAATGTCCCGCGGCGGCGAGACGCCGCGACAGGATGATATGGCCATCCAGAATCGATCGCACCGCATCGCAGATCGGTTCATTGAAATCGTCGCCTTCGACGAGAACGGTAAAGAAGCCCGTGATCGAGCCGGAGCCGAAGTTGCCGGCGCGTTCGAGCACGCGCGGCAGGAGATTGAAAACGGAGGGCGTATATCCTTTCTGGCTCGGCGGCTCTCCCGCGGCCAGTCCGATCTCCCGCTGTGCCATGGCGAGCCGCGTCACCGAATCCATGATCAGCAGGACGTTCGCGCCCTGGTCGCGGAAATATTCGGCAATCGCGAGCGCCACGAAACAGGCCCGCACGCGTAGTGGCGCCGGGCGGTCGGAAGTCGCGCACACCACAACGGAGCGTTTGCTGCCGTCC
>CAZXCO010000379.1:0-2919 GCA_964639095.1 uncultured Solibacteraceae bacterium | reverse complement strand
TCGGGCTTGAGGCGAATGGCCTGGCGCGCGGCGGCGATCCCCTGATCCCACAGGGACATTGCGTTATACGCGGCTGCCATGTTGTTCCACGCCTCCGCATAGTCCGGCCGGATTCTGAGCGCCTGCCGCGCCGCCGAGATGCAGGCCGGGTAGTTTCCGGCGCGAAACAGATTGAGAGACTGGCTCAGGTAGTCTTCGGCACTGTGCGGAGCCGGCGGGGATTGCGGGGAGTGGATGCTCGCGGCGCTGACGAGCCAGGCTTTTGCGGTTGCATCCGCAGGAAAGCGCGCCAGCGTTTCCTGCGCCTCGCGACGAAGGGCGGCAGCATTCCCGGCGCTGGCGTAGAGCTGCATGAGCAGATAACGGGCGCTGACATAATCGGGGTTCCGCTCGAGCGCGATGGTCAGATGACCCATGGCCTCCGCGTTCCGGTTCTGCCCCGCCAGCCAGCGGGCATAGAAGTAACGCGAGGAGGCTTCGGCCGGGGCTAACTGTATCGCCTTCAAAAAGTGCTTCTCGGCCTCGGCTTGGTTGCCGGCAACGCCGTTGACAATCCCGAGATTAATCTCCAGAACGTAGTAGTTCGGGGTCAGAACCAGCGCGCGCTGAAAACAATCGAGCGCATCGCGGTAGCGGCCCTTCTCCATCTGCGTCAGGCCGTAGTTCATCAGCCCGCGGCCATTGCGCGGGCTCTTGATGGTTACGTCGCGCCACAGCGATTCTTCCGTGTGCCAGACTTTGTTTCGCTCCCGCGTGCCCGCCGCCGAGACGAGGAGAATCAGCGCGGCAACCGGGGTCAGAATCTTCAGGCTGATCTGGCGCCGCTCGATCAGCAGGTTGGCGCCCCAGGTGGCGCCAAGCGTCAGACCGACGAACGGGAAGTACATCCGGTGATCGTTCTCCACCTCGGCCAGCGCGATCAGAGATGTCGGAAGGGAAGCGGCGAAGAACCAGATCAGGCCAAAAGCGATGGGTCGCGTCTGACGGCGTTTTGCGCACCAGAGCGCGACCGCCGCAGCCGCCAGTACAAACAGGAATCCACCGATTACCGGCGCCTGAAGGATGCTGTTTGCGGGCATACGGTCCGTATCGGCGCTCAGCCCGAGCGGGACGAAAAACTTGCAGAAATAACCGAAGAGCACGGACGGCTGGGTGATCCAGTAGGCATAGGCGGAGGCACCCCCCGGGGTAAAGGATGGCGGCGTCATCAGGATCGTGAACCATCCGCTGGCGGCCGAGACGACCAACGCAGGGAGGCTTCGCAGCAGAGCGGGCCGGAACGCCTTCTCGTCGAATAGCCAGATCCACGAAAAGAGCAAGGCCGGGAATATCGCGGCTGACGCTTTGCTCAGGATCCCGGCAACGACCGGAAGGAGGTAAAGCCCGAACCGCCGGAGCCCCGGCCGTTCTATGTAAAGGACCAGGCCCGCCACGACGCCGAGGGCGGAATACAAATCGGCGCGCTGAATGATGTAGTTCACCGTTTCGGCGATGGCCGGATGCACGCCGTAAATGGCGGTGGCAAACAGCGCCAGCCAGGTGGTCGAAACGTGGCCATCCCCAGATGCGGGTTTCGACCGGTCGAAAATTCCGCGGAAGAGCAGGAACATCAGCGCGAGCTGGATCAGGAACCAGAAGAAGGTCGAGATATGAAACCAGAGAGGCTGAAGCCCGTGGCCCATCCAGTAATCGACGGCCAGCGATGCCGAAACGATGGGGCGGTAGATGCGGTTCGGAGGCAGAATGCTGTAAGTGCTGCCGTCGGTGAAGAAGAGCGGGATGTTGTGCAGGTCGCGAATGTACGGGTTTTCGACCACGGCATTGCCGTCGTCGAAATGAAAGGAATTCCGGAAATGATTTCCGTAGGCGAGGAGCACGAGCGCCGCCACGCCGCAAAAAGCGGAAATTTGCAATGTGGAAGAAACGCTTTTGGAGAGAGGCCTGCGGGGATTTGCCGCCATTATCTCGGAAGTGAACCGGAGCCTTGCTCCGGCGGGACTGTATTTCGGTAGCCTAGTTTAGCATGGGGCGGCGTGCGCCCGGTGGATGATATCGGGCTGATTTCGCCGCTAATCGGATCGGATGATGCCATGTTCGATGGCATATTTAGTGAAATCAGCGGTTGTTCTCAGATGAAAGCCGCGGGCGAGCGCCGCCTTGTGAAATTCGACAGTTTTGACCGAGATTTTCAGCGTCGCCGCGACTTCCTTGCGGCTCCGGCCTTCGGCAACGAGTTGGAGCACTTCGCGCTGGCGGGGCGTGAGGCGATCGGCGAACGAACTGCCGGGCCGGGACGCCGCCATCAGTAGCTCCTGCCGGTCAGGGCCGATCAGGGGACTGACATAGGGATTTCCCTTTAAAACCTCGCGAATGGCGGTCACGAGTTCGCATGCCGCCGCCCGTTTCAGCAGGTAGCCGGAGGCCCCGGCGCGGAAGGCTTCACGGACGTAATCGGGATTTCCGTGCATTGTCAGAAAGATCAGTTTCGATGAGGGCGCTGTCTTCCGCAGGCGGCGGGCCGCATCGATGCCGTTCAGGGCAGGCATCGAGATATCCAGAAGGATTGCATCGGGCCTGAGGCTTGCGGCGGCGGCAAGCAGCGACTGGCCGTCTTCGACGATTCCGACCAGTTCGAAATCCGGTTCCAGCATAATGCGAAGTCCTTCGAGAAGAAGAGTATGGTCGTCTGCAAGCAAAAGGCGCGGTCGCATTCGCAGTCCTGTTTTCAGGATATCCCGTGGGTTTTACGAGAGCGGGGCGGCCACGCTGATCGCGACGCCTTCTCCGGGGCTGGTCCGAAGTTGAAAGAGGGCGTGGATGAGCCGCGCGCGCTCCTCCATGCCGATCAGACCCAGCCCTCCGCTGCCGCGTACGGCCTCGCGGTCGAAACCGGGTCCGTTATCGCAAATGGTGAGGCTG
>CAZXCO010000378.1:0-9478 GCA_964639095.1 uncultured Solibacteraceae bacterium | reverse complement strand
AGCTGCTGTTCGTGTAGACGAACGCAACCTGGCGCCCGACCGCGTCGCAGGGCACGTTGAAGCTGTAGCTGAATGTATCCCCGACGGCCGAGGTAAAGGTCTGACTGTCCGACATCACGGCGCTTCCGGGATTGGCGGGATCGGCCAGATGCGCCGCCTGCAGCTTCACGAAAATGTTCAGATTCCCGCCGTCCGGCGAGATCCAGCACTGTCCGGGGAGAAAGTTCGGCTCCGGAAAGCAATACGTGGCGTAGGTGCGATGGTGAAACAGGTTCGCCCGGAACATGGTCTCGCCATTCGGCTCTTTTTCGAAGAACGCGTAGTTGGGGTCGTCGGGGTCCTGTGGATAGCGCAGTGCCTCCGCGAAGAACGGATCGGCTGACACGCGCCCGTTGTTTTCGTTGAAGATCAGATCGATCAGCGTCTGCCCGATGTACAACGGATACTCAAACTCACCGATGACATGGCCGCTGGACAGGTCGATCATTCCCTGCGCAAAGTTGTATATTTCGTTGGCGAACACGATCCGGTGCTGCTCGTAGGTCACCAGAGGGAAATGAATCTGGCTGTTCGCACCCAGCAGGAATCCGCGGAATGCTGGTCCGAGAAGAGCGTTCGCCGGCGGTTCCGCAAACAAGCCGTCGGGGACCACAGCCTGAATCACGAACGGAAGCGTTCCCCCGCTCGGCTCGCCGAATTGCACCTCGAATCGCCCCTGCAGCTCCGCGCGGCCCGGTCCGAGGCCGCCCAGTTCGGGAATCCGGAGATCGAAATCGTCGCCAAACGCCGTATACCGCGTGTTTACGGTGAATGTTTCGGTCTTGTTGACCGGAAGATCGGGGCAGTTGGGGTCGCACGGGGTGAAGCCCAGCGAATCCCGCGTTTCGAGATAAAGGTGCGGGTGCAGGCTGGTGCCCCGGGCGACCACGCTCGTGCAGTTATAAGCCGGGTCGCAAAAGGGCAGAGGGAACCGGACAGGATCGCCCTGGGTATCGTTACCCAGGGCCAGAAACGTGCTGCCCCGGAAGTAGAAATCGAGCAAACCGTCGGGACGCTGCGAAAAGCTGGCCCAGGCGTGTCCGCGGATGCCCGGAAAATTAATGACGGGCGCTGTCAGCTTCGGGTTGACATTCAGCAGCGACAGATAGGCGGTGTTCGCGAACGAAGCGTACCACTGAACGTTGATGGCGTACCCGCTGACGAGATCGAGATCGCCCGACGAGAGAACGAGCGCGTCCGAGACGGAATTCAGTTTGACCGGCATCCGGTAGCCGAGCGGCGCGGTCAGCACGGAGTCGTCGCCGCGAAGCGTCCCCTGCGTCACGACGAAGTGTGCCGTCGTGGGCCCGGTGGGGAAGAACTGAATCGTGATATTGCCGCTGAGATGGCTGTCGGTCATGGCGACGCCGCCGAAGAACTCATTCCCGCAGGTGCCATACCGCGCATCGACGAGATTGTTGCAGTCCACCACGCGAAAGGCGTCGCCGAAGAAGCTGGCTTCATGGTTGAGCGGCAGGGTCTCGACATTACCCGGCGGCAGCTTCAGAGGAGTCGGCAGCGGATCGAAAATGATGACCGGCGCGTCGGCGAAGGCCAGCGACGAAAACAGGCCCACCAGCAGAAGAGATGACGAAAGAATGAATTTCATCGGATAAACAGCTCCCGGATGATCGTTGGAGTGCGCACTGCGGCTGCCGCGCTGCGGCAGAAGCCCGGCTTCTTTCTGCCCGGGCCCGAAAATAATGGAATCGGCCGCGAATTTCCCATGCTACGGGGCCGGAACGCTGTCCGGCTTCAGATCGGCGTTCGACAGCAGTCCGCCGTCGATCTGGATGGAGATGTAAGGCGCGGCGCCGGGAGAATTCACCGCCTGAACGGTGGCCACGTGGACATCGCTGTCTTTGCTCCACGTCCCGAAACCCGCAAAAGCGACCGCATCGTAATTCCCCGGCTTCGCGATGGAAAGCCGGGAATTCGTGCAACTCACCGAAACCAGATCCTGCATCGTAAATGTCCCGCCGCTCGCGCTGTCGGTAAAGCGGAAAGAGGCGGATCGTCCGGTGGCCGCGCACGGAATCGAATACGAATAGCCGAAGGTGTTTCCGTGCGAAGAAACAGCGCTCGACTGCGCGCCGCTGAGGACCTGCGATGGCTCATCGACCGTCTTGGCGGCCTGGATATTGTTGAATGGCGCCACCACGGACCCCGGTCCTGCCGTGTAGGCGGCGGCCTTGTTGGCGTAATCCGGAGCGGGGAACAAGGAAGCGGAGTAATTCAACAGCGTCTTCCCGCTGAAACGGAAAAGCAGTTCCCCGTTCGCTCCCGTCGTGAAATCGGCCGGACCCCGCAGCAGGTACGACTGCGTCGAAGGGATGCTCACCGGGTTGTCGGTCTGGAGCGCGGTGAGAAGGCTGTGGGTCCAGAACTGCCGCCACAGCAGGCCACCGACGAATTTTCCGGTTGTGATATCGACTTCGCCCACCGCGAAGTCGAACGGGTCGTCTGTCGTCGCAGTTCCGGTGACGTCATAGGTCTGCTTTGGGAAGCGGAGGAATTCGTCATGCCCCAGCCATCCGACGGACAGCCCGGCAACCGGGAGCGCCGGCGGAGGCACGATCAGGCCGGCGGGCGGAAGCGCGGTGACCGCAACCGGCAGGTAGTTGCCGTTCAGTTGTCCGAATTGAATCTGCACGCGGCCCTGCACCTGGGAGCGCGCGGTCCCGCCGCCGCCCAGTTGCGGAATGTTGAGGCCCGAATAATCTTCGCCCACGTCCGATACCGCGGAGTTCACCGTAAATTCGGTCATCGTTCCCGCCGGTATCGCCGGGCAGGCATCGCCGCACTTCGGGTCCGTGTTCGCAATCGTGCTTTCGGCCAGATGCGGATGCAGACTCAGGCCAAGCGACGTGATATTGGCGCAGTTGTAAAACGGCCCGCAGAGCGGCAGGGGCAGCCGGACGGGATCGCCATTGACGTTGTCGCCCAAAGGAAGGAAGGTCGAGCCGTAAAACGTGAAGTCGAGCAGACCGTCGGGCCGCTGCGAAAACGCCGCCCAGGCCGAACCGTACTGGCCGGGGAAGGTGAAGGGGGGCGGTTTCAATTGCGGGTTCGCATTTTCGAGGTAGAAGTAAAAGCTGTTTGAGGCGAAGACGGAATAACGCAGATTCGTGACCTCGCCGGTCACGAGATTCAGATCGCCCTCGGAATAGTTGTTGAAGTCGTCGAGAATCCGGTTCTGGCCCACGCCGAACTCGAACATCTGCGGGGCAGACATGAACACGTCATCGCCAACCATATCGTTGGGGTGCGTGACTTCGAAGTGGGCGATGTTGTTGACGGGCGGCTCGAAGTGAATATGGACGAAGCCCGTCAGGTGCGTGTTGTACATCGCGAGGCCCCCGAACACCAGGTTGCCGCATGTTCCGAAGGGCTCGTCCTGGCTGTTGGGGCAGTCGACGATCCGCACGGCGTCGCCCAGATAGCTCGACGATTTCGCCAGCGGAAGCACCTCATCGCGATCGGGCGGCAGCGCAAGCGGCTTCGGCAGTGGCGGCAGCACATTCGTCCCCTGCGCCTGAAGAAGCGCCGCGCCGGCGAGAAGCAGGCCGCCGAGAGCGATTCCGTGGAAACGAGCCGTTCGGATCATCTCACCCCCTGCTTCCGCGCAAGCGGAGTGAATCTCACCGCCTGGTCGCTCGCAAGCAGCGTGGTGAGATCGATGGTCCTGTACGAAGTTCCATAAGTGGCGTTGAGGAAGGTCAGAATGTCGTTCGCGATCGCGCCCTGTCCGATCATTCCGGGGTAGTAGCCGTCGAGAGAATAAATCCCCCCGAGGTAACCCGCCGTCAGCGTCCGGTTGCCCACTGTCAGTCCGTTCGCCTTGAGCCTGGTGAAGAGCGCGTGCAGATCGTAGACGGTTGCGCCGGATGCCTGGGCCGCGGCGATGATTCCGCTGTTGAGATCGGCGACCTTGCTGTGTACCGCGCTTGCGGTCGCTGCGCTCACAGTGACCCCGGCTGGCAGGAAGGGCGGATAAACCAGGCTGCTGAAGATCTGGTCTCCGATCGCCGACAGCCCGCGCGGCGAGATGTAGGCATCCGGAGGCAATCCGTAGAGCTTGCCGAGCAGCGAGGGATCCGGACCCAGAAACGCCGCCGCCTCCGTCATTGTGCTGAAGTAGGCGGTATCGAACGGGTCGGGAATCGTGGTGACGAGAACCTTCGCGCCCTTCGACTTCAGTGTGCGGATCAGATTCGCATAGTTGCCCAGAAAGACACCGGTATCCGGCAACGCTGCGGGATTATCCGCAACCGCCGCGCTCAGGACGTCGTAATATCCGAGTTCCACCAGAACGAACGTGGGGTTCACGCCGAGAATCGCGTATTCCGTCTGCGTCAGCAGCGGGATACTGGTGCCCGCAATCAGCGCCGGGTAGCCGAGGATCATATTGACCATCGTTTGCTGCGGATCTTTGGGCTGGATCAACGGGGAACCGGGCTCGCGCGTCATGGCGTCCACCAGTCGCGCGCCCGGAATCGAAATGTTATGCAACAGATCTGCCGTCGGCGGGAACGGCTCGCGCACCGAGCCCTGTAAAACGCCGGGAAGACGGACCGGCAGCGGCTGAAACCCCGGCACGTTCCCGATCCCCGGCGGCTGGATCAGAGGCTGCGGAAAGGGCACGTTCATCTGGCGCGCCATCTGAGCCGGAAAGCTCTTGTCCTGATAGATATCGCGAAGCGAGAAATCCGCCATGCCGGCAGCCAGGCCCTCGCCGATCACCACGAAACTGGAGGGATCGAACGCCGGCGGCTGTTGCGCGGATGCCATACCCGCCGCCAGCAGGACGACAGAAGCGATGGCTGTTGGTTTCATCAAATCGATCCTTCGGCTCATGGTCACGGCTGCACGGGATTAAACGGATTGGGATACGGAGCAAACGGGTTGAAGTCCGTCGTCGGACCGGAATATGCCGCCGGATTCGACAGCACGATGGCGAACCCGTTGGGGATGAAAGCGTATTGAAACCGCGTCAGCGTCCCGGCCTGTCCGCCGCTCGTCGGCGTCAGGTTGACGCTGCCCTGCAGCACCGCAAGATGCGTGTTGCCGTCGATCACAAAGGGAGGAGTCGCCCGGCCCGGACGCAGGCGAATCATGCGCACCGTGACGCCGGCCGCGGCATCCGTTTCAATCGTCCGGACGTCGATCCCCTGCTTCCATCCCTGCCCGGGATAAGTCGTGTTCAGACCGATCCACGGGATGAGAGCATCGAAACTTCCGAGGCTGAGGACATATTCGCTTCCCGTCTGTCCGGGTGGATCCAGCGGGCTGCGGTAGGAGGGATCGGCCGGAACGAGAAGAGGAAAAGTCGGGGACGCTGTCCACATGAAGGAATGCGCTTCCATCTCCGGCAATTCGGGACCGAAATCCACGTTGGCCGGGAATGGCGCATACAAACCGGCCGTCAGATCGACCGGGGTCTTGTTCGGAATCAGCAGCCGGTCGATGCCTTCGGCGATCAGAAGCTTTGCGGCCGCGGCGAAGGTGTTGTGCTGGGTCTGGATGTTTTCCTTCTGGATGATGTAGCGAAAGGAATCGTTGTCTTCCGAGTGCAGCGTGATGTAGGACTCGCCGGGAAAAGCGTCACCGAATGGCACCGGAGGCTGGCTGAGTGTGTCGACGATCTGAAAGCCGGTCTGCGTATTGACGGTGTTCGCAGGGACCGCATGGAACTCCGGCGAACCCTTGGACGTGACGGCGTAGATCACCACATCGCCGGGGCGTCCGCCGAACTGCGCCAGTGCCATGCTGGCCGCCAGGCTTCCGCCCAGCAGCAATGCAATCAGTCTGAACATCGTGTCCTTGCCTCGTCAGGCGCCTTGCTGCCCAATGTCACTTCCTCCGGAGCGTGCAGATTCTGTCCACGGCCTCAAATGTACGGGTTCCGAAGATCGACCCCTGTAATTTCCACGGCGCCCGCGGCTCTGGCCCGGAGGGCTGCTTCCTCGTCCGGACCGACCGGCCCCGCGAAACCCATCTGCAGCCATCCCGTCTTTGGACCAGTTGTGGGGAAAATCTGAAATTCCGCCCCCGGCGTCGCCAGATGGTTCGGATAGTTGAGATAGAAAACCTGTTTGACTCCGAGCAGCATGAACACGCCGGCGAACAGCAGAATGTCCTGCACGCCGTTGTTCTCGAAGTTGCTCGTCAGAATATTCTTGAAATAAGTCCCCTGGTCTTCGAGATTCATGCTCAGAAACGGGGGACCGTAACCGATGGTCTGCGGCAGCGTGTTAAAAGCCGTGATCGCCGATAACAGTCCGCTGAAGGCGAGTGAATTGCCGTTGCAGTAGACCTGCAGCAGGAAGGTCCGCAGCGTATATTTCGTGATGCCCGGCTCGAAAGTCGCCCAGCCGGGATCTTCATCCACCGGGATCACCATGCGTCCGAAAGCGGACACCACGTTGTCGGGTGTGAACGACGTCTGGGCGAATGCCTTCGGGCCGAACTTGTCGAAAGCCGCCGCGACGCCCACGCCTTTCGCGATGTTGAGAAAAAACGCGCGCCGCGAAAGCACGCGCTCCATTTCCACGAGACCTTCTCGAATCATTGCCGCGCTGCTCCCGTTGCGGAGTTCTGCCGGGCGGCTTTCGCGGCGGCAGCAGCCTGAATGGCCTCGAGCTCCATCTGCGCCGTCGGCGTGCTCTTCGCGCCAAGGATCTCGCTGTTGACGAAGTCGGCGCACCTGCTCGCCACCGCCATGATGGTGGCGTTCGGATTGGCGCTGACGGCGTTCGGAATCACGCTGGCGTCGCAGCACATCAGGTTCTTCACGTCCCACGACATGCAGTTGGCGTCCACCACCGAATTCGACTGGCGCGCGCCCGCGCGGCACGTTCCCTGGGAGTGCAGCGCGCCGGATGTAGTGACGAACAGCGTGATCCCCTGCGCAATTACGGGCGCCGGATCGTTCGGATTCGGCGACGTCGTCCAGGCGCCCGCTTTCGCGTAAACCTGAGCGACCTGCTGGACGCCGAGCGTCAGGTCGCTGAGCGTCTTGGGTTCGAGCAGTCCGTTGGTCCGGGCAATGGGGTAATAAACGATCGGGTTTGCGACGCTCCCCAGGATGCGCCCGTAAATGGCCGGCTTCAGCTCAAAGATAAATGCGCCCGCACGGTTCGGCCACTGGCGCATCAGGTCTTTATACGGCTTTCCGAAAAGTGGGATCCGCAGCGCGGATGCGACCCAGGGGGTCGTCGCCTGAAAGCCGGCGCTGGCATGGATCAGGGCGTCTGTGGGTTCCCCGTTGGCGTCCATCGCGTAATGGAAGCAATTCCATTGATAGCCGCGATCCTGATGCCAGTCCGTTCCGGGCAGCAGAGCGTCCACCGGAACGCCGGGATGGGCGCGCAGATAGTTTCCGACGTTCGGATTCAGGTCGAAGACCCCCGAATCCCGCAAAATCAGGGGCGTCCCGAATGCCCCGCCCGAGAGAACCACCAGTTTGCTGGCATTGGCGATCGTGGTCACCCCGTTACGGGTGTACGTGACGCCGGTCGCTTTGCCATTGGTGATGTTGACCTTGTTTACCGTCGCCTTGTCGAGCAGCACCGCGCCGGCCGCGATCGCCTTCGGGATCTGAGTGATCGCCGTGCTCATGAGCGAATCGTATTTGCACGGCATTCCCGCATCGAGGCGATGCCCGCAGTAGATGCAGTTCTTTCGATTGGAGGCAGTCTCGAAAATCGGGATTCCCAGAGCAATAGCCGCCTTTTCGTAAGCGACACTGGCCGGATTCCAGAACTCGCGCGGGTCGCGGTGAACATTCAGAATCCTTTCGGCCCGCAGATAGTGCGGCTCGAAATCCGCCTTCGTCCAGCCCTGCACCCCGGTTTCGTCCTCGAAACCATCGAAATCCACCCGGCGCGGCCGAAGCCATGCCCCGACATTGACGGCAGATCCGCCCCCCACCAGCTTCGGCTCGCGCTGCACGCTGGCCGTGAAGGGATTCGACTGATCCATGTACATCGAATAGGCGTAGAAGGCGTCGCCGGCAGTGCTGTCGAGGCCGCTCGGAAGATATTTGCCCAGATTGACCTGAGTGGCGAATTTGCGGCGCTCGATGGAGCCCACCCCCGGGTTGGGATCGCCGGCGAAACTCGGGCCCGCCTCGAGAATCAGGACCGAGGCGTTCTGCGCGATCTCCCCCGCCAGGAACCCGCCGCCCGAGCCCGATCCGACGATGATCACATCATATGTATCTGGCATTTCAATCTGCTCGAGCTTCGAATGCGTCGATCTCCGATTGGAACGTGCCGGTCGCAGGCGGGGCTTACTGTTGCGCCCGCAGGGTGCCGCTGACCGCCCAGCCGGGCGTCGCCACCATCAGGTAGGCAAGGTTGCCGTGGCCGGCCAGCGAACCAACCACTGAATAGTCCTGCCCTTTGGAGTTGTAGGTGAGCGTCAGAGCGCAGGCCGCATTGACGCTGTAGGTCCCGCTGAAGTCTTCCTCGACCGATGTTCCGTTATAGTTCCCGATGCTGACGGCTGTGAAATTCCCGTTGCCATCGGAAACCAGACGGCCGACGCGCTGAAACGGACCAGCCGTGACCCCTTTCGCCGAAGCCACCACTGCGCCCGACCAGTCAATCGCGTAAGAACCCGTAAAGTCGCTCTGGCTGCAGAATTTCAGATCCAGCTTGGCGTGGCGCCCGGCGACCACCGTCCCCGGAGGATTGGTTACCGTGACAATGTTTTCGCGATTGGCTCCGCTCAGGACGCTGTAAAAAGTTGAGGGCACCGACAACGGGAGAGGAAGCGTCAGATCGATTGTCATGGTGCAGTCGGACGCGATCGTATAGGTGGCCGGGTCGTTGGCCGGCAACACATTTCCGTTAAAGCTGGCGGTGGAGGTAATGGTGAGATTGCCCGCCCCGTCGGACGTGAATGTCCCGGCCTGCGCAAACGGTCCCTGCAGAATAGCCGCGGAAGGAGGCAGTTGCAGAAATCCGCCCACCGTCAGGAAGGCGTACGTGCCGCTGTAGTCCGCGGTTGTGCAGGTAATCGCCCCCTGGGCGCCGAAACCGGCCGCCAGCAGAATGGCGCAAGCCACTGGAATCCGAATCATTTCAATCCGACCTCTCCTTCGTTACAGACTTGTGCCCGGGCGAATACGAGCTTTCAGGCGATAAAGGGTGCGGCTTCCGGCACGGTTTGTTACACCCGCTGACGAGCCTTCCTGCCCAGTAAACGTTATGAACCTATCTTTTTCAGGCTGATGTGTAGGATTATTATGTGTTTCTGGACCCAGGTTGTCAAACGATTTGGTCGAATCGAATCGTTTGGGAGCTGCTGGACTTGCGATCCGCGAGTTCTCACAAACCCGCAGACGGGAATGTCGCAGGAGATCGGCCGAAAGCGCTCAGCTTTAAAAAAGCCGGCCGTACGGGAAAGCGATCTCCTGCGACCGGAAAGTACT
>CAZXCO010000377.1:0-2752 GCA_964639095.1 uncultured Solibacteraceae bacterium | reverse complement strand
GTGCCGGCCATCGAACGCGATGTGAACGAACACGAGATTGGCCGGATCGTTCGCTTCGGTCTGAGCCACCCGGCTGTCAAAGGCATCAATTTTCAGCCCGCCTTTCACGCCGGCCGGCATGTACGGCACGATCCCCTGCGGAGCATGACCAATCCCGATGTCATAGCCCTCATCGAAGCGCAGACGGAAGGCCTGTTCCTGAAAACCGACTTCATCCCAGTGCCCTGCTGTTTCCCCACGTGCAATTCGGTGACGTACGCCTACGTGGACGAGCAGCACAATGTCACGCCCCTCCCGCGTCTTCTGAAAGTGGAGGACTACCTCGACTACATTACGAACCGCGTGATGCCCGATCTCGGCGCGGAAATCCGGCGTGCGCTGGAAGGCCTCTGGTCGTCGTCGGCCGTCCTCGGCTCGGAGAAAACGGCGCGCGAGTTTTCCTTTTCCTGCTCGGCTTGTGGATTGCCCGATGGCGGGCTGGATTGCCGCGCCCTGTCGCAATTCATCTTCATGATCATGCTGCAGGACTTCATGGACCCGTGGACCTTCAACCAGAAAAACCTCATGAAGTGCTGCAAGGAATTTCTGCTGCCCGGGGGCAAACAGATTCCATTCTGCGCCTACAATACGCTCGGCTACCGCGAGCAGGCCCGCGCGCAACTTGTGGCGCAGGAAAAGGAGAGGCATGCGGCGCGTCGCGCGGGAGAAAAGTATGAGGTTCAGCCGGTGACGTTCGCGTTCGGCGGGCATGCGGCTTCCGAAGACGATCTGGTGCGGCTGAAATGAACGCTCCGGCTGAATCCGGCGGCCTGAAGAGCTGCTGCGCCGCGGCGTATCAGAGCGATTTCGCGCGTTTGCTGCTGGGCGACTCTTTGCACCCGGGCGGACAGGCCCTCACCGCACGTCTGGGCGAACGGCTGGGTCTCGCGAGCGGCATGCGCGTTCTCGACGTAGCCAGCGGCAAGGGCGAAAGCGCCGTCTTTCTCGCCGCGCGGTTCGGGTGTCACGTCGACGGCGTCGACTTCGGCGCGCGGAATGTCGAGGAGGCCCGCGCCAGAGCCGCCGCTGCCGGCGTTTTTCATCTGGTTTCGTTCGTCGAGGGTGACGCCGAGCAACTCGACTTCCCGGATGCGGCCTTCGATGCCGTGATCTGCGAGTGCGCATTCTGCACCTTCCCGGACAAGTGCGCTGCCGCCCGGGAGTTTGCGCGCGTTCTGCGTCCTGCCGGCCGGCTCGGAATGAGCGATCTGACTCGCGCGGGCGCTCTGAATGCGGATCTCGAAGGGCTGCTCGCCTGGATCGCCTGTATCGCCGATGCAAGGCCGGCGGAAGAGTATGCCGCCTATTGCAAGGACGCGGGCTTCGACGGGATCACGGTCGAAAGCCACGATTATGCTCTGGCCGAAATGGCGCGTGAAATTCAGACGAGGCTGCTTGGCGCCGAACTGCTGGTCCGGCTGAAAAAACTGGACCTGCCAGGCGCCGATTTCGAGCAGGCGAAGCGACTGGCGCGCGCCGCAGCGGATGCGATCCGGCAGGGCTCTCTGGGCTACAGCCTGATTGCGGCCCGGCTGCGGGCTGCGGAGGGCGTGTGTTCGTGAGCGCGAAAGGCGGCCTGATTACCCTTTCGGCAGTGAGCGCCGCGGCCATGCTCTACGTCGGCGCCTATCAGATCCGCGCCGTCGAACACCTGAAATGTCCTCTGCTCCGGCACGGCTGCGAAACCGTTGCGGATGCGCCTTTCGCGCGGCCATTCGGAATACCGGATGGTTTCATTGCCGCTGCCGTTTACGGCATTCTCATTCTGCTGGCTGCCGCCGGCGCGCAGACAATCGGGGTTCGCTGGATGCTGCGGGCTTTCGCGGCGTTTGCCGTAGTGGCGAATGTTCTGGGCGTGTTCGATATGGCGCGGCTGGGCTCGTTTTGTTTTTACTGCCTGGTCACCACCGCACTGTCGCCCGTTCTGCTGTGGATGGCGCTGCTCGTCTAGTCCAGAGCGCGGTTCGATTTCTCCTGGCAGTTCGGCCGGTCACTCCTGAAAATCTGTGGTCTGATAGTGGGTATGTCGCCTCCCGGCGTGTGTTCCCGGGAAGGCCGGCCGACTGTTAGACTGACTTTTCGCGAAGCGCCGATTCGAAGGGAACTCTTATGCACACGCACCATCTCGCCGCCATTGCGGCCTTTGCCCTTGCGGGCGCGCTGACTGCTGCCCCGGCGGATGCGCCGGGCGGCCGGCAAACATTGCCCCGTACGGCCGACGGCAAGCCCGACATGCAGGGCATCTGGCAGGCCTCCGGCAGCGCGGCGGCGGATCTTGAAGATCATGTCGCGAGCCTGAACATGCTGGCCGGGCGGTCGGTTGTCGCGGGCGGGACGATCCCGTATCAGCCGTGGGCGGCCAAAAAGAAGACGGAGAACTATCAGAACCGGCAGACCGCCGATCCGCTCTCGAAATGCTATATCCCGGGCGTCCCACGGGTCATGTATCTGGACTATCCGTTCCAGATTTTCCAGACTCCGAAAGCCATCACCATGGCCTTCGAGTGGGAACTGGACTATCGGCTGATCTACATGGACGGCTCTACGCACCCCAAGGACGATAGTTTCTGGATGGGCGATTCGCGCGGCCGCTGGGAGGGCGACACCCTCGTCGTGGACGTCAGCGATATCAACGACAAGACCTGGTTCGACATGGCGGGCGACTTCCACAGCGAGGCGCTCCATGTGGTCGAGCGGTACCACATGACAGACC
>CAZXCO010000376.1:0-2652 GCA_964639095.1 uncultured Solibacteraceae bacterium | reverse complement strand
TTAACGCCAGCCTGCGATTCGACCATCCGGACAAACTGACCTTCAATGTGACGAGCAACAGGATGGCGCTCAACCAGATCGCTTTCGTGCAGGAGCGGGAGCCGCTGCTCAAGGGGATGGTTCAAATCAAAGCGGATGGAGTGATCCGGGCCGATCCGGCCCAGCCGCACAGGCGCGTAACCCTGCTTGATCTCAACGCCGATCTTCGCGCGACCGGCCTCACGGTGAATTCGCGAAGCTTCGGCGATCTCCATCTCGCCGCCACAACAAAGAACGGCTTGCTGACGGCGCGGGCGAATTCCGACGTCGCCAACGCAGCCATTCGCGGCGAGGCCACAGTGCAACTCACGGCAGACTACCCGGTCGACGCGAAGCTGACTTTCTCGAAGCTGCAACTGAGCGCGGTGACCGCGGCGCTCGAGACCGGCGCGAACAAGGCGAAAAAAACGAATATCGACGGCTCCGTAGCAGGCGAGTTGACATTGAAAGGCCCGGCGCGAACCCCGGACCTGCTGACGGCTTCGCTTGACGTCTCACAGTTCGAGTTGCATCCGATCACCGTGACCGGCACCGCGAAAAATATCCCGGATCTGAGACTGCGAAACGACGGGCCAGTCCGCGCCACGCTCTCGAAGTCGATCATTCGCGTGGAGAGCGCACGATTCCTGGCCCCGAGCACCAACCTGGCGCTCACAGGCACGGTGGCGCTCAGGTCCCGTTCGCCCTTCAATCTGCAGGTTCAGGGAAACATGAACCTCGCGCTGGCCGAGGCCTTGAATGCCGACCTGAGCTCGTCGGGCGAGCTGGCCATCAGCGCGATGGTCCGGGGGAACTTCGCAAATCCTGACGTTTCCGGACGTGCGGAGTTGCAGAAGGGCGAGTTCCATTTAGCCGATTTCTCGAACGGTCTGACGAACGCCAATGGCGTGGTCCTTTTCAGCGGTACGCGCGCGACCATTCAATCGCTGACGGCCGAGACAGGCGGCGGCAGGGTGAATGTGATGGGTTTTGCCGCCCGGACGAACGGCCTGTATGCATTCCGTCTGGAGGCGAAGACGCATGACGTCCGTGTCCGTTATCCCGAAGGCGTGAGCTCTGTTTCCGATTCGGACCTCACGCTCGCAGGAACCTCCGAGCGCAGTGAAGTTGCCGGCACCGTGACCGTGCGGCGTATTTCGATCAACCCCAAGTCGGATTTGTCGACAATCCTTGCAGGCTCGACCCAACCTCTGAAGACGCCCTCCGCCAGCGCGGGCTTCCTTGGCAACATGAATTTCGACGTACAGATCGCGACCGCGCCTGACGTCACTTTCGTGACGAGCGTCGCGCAGAGTATTGAAGCCGATGCGAACCTGCGGCTGCGCGGCACGGCGGCCAATCCGGCGGTGCTCGGCCGGATCAATATCACGCAGGGCGAGATCAATTTCTTCGGGAACAAATACACGATTAACCAGGGGTCGATTTCCTTCTTCAACCCGGCGAGGATTGACCCGGTTCTGGACATTGATCTGGAGACCAAAGCGCGGGGTGTCGATGTCGTCCTGACGGTAACCGGACCGCTCAACAAACTCAACGTCAGCTACCGCTCCGACCCGCCGCTGCAGTTTTCCGATATCGTGGCGCTTCTCGCCACGGGCCGAACGCCAACGGACCCGACGCTCGCGGTCCGCGACACGGGCCAGTCGCAGAGCCTGCAGCAGATCGGCGCGACGGCTCTGATCGGGCAGGCGATCGCGAATCCTGTGGCGGGCCGGCTGCAGCGCTTCTTCGGGGTCAGCAAGATCAAGATCGACCCGCAGCTCACCGGGATCACCGGGGCCCCCGAAGCCCGCCTGACTATCGAACAGCAGGTGTCGCCCGAGCTTTTGTTCACCTACATTACGGACGTCTCGAGCACCAGCACGCAGTTGATCCGCGTCGAGTGGGATTTCAACCGGAGCTGGTCGGCGATTCTCACGCGCGAAGAAAACGGCTACGTCGGGATCGACTTCGCCTTCAAGAAGCGATTCCGGTAGGGTCCTAGACCGAATATTCCGGCGGCGTGATGCCTTTGTTCCGCAGGTACATTTCCCCGTACCCCCGGGTGTGCGCGGTGTGGATCATCGCCTGATAAAGCAGGTCGAGGCCGGTCATCGAGGGTCCGCGGCCGGAACTGAAGACCTTCGTCAGATCGGCCGCGGTGAGCTGCCCCACCACGCCGACGGCCCAGTCGAAGTTCGCCGCCAGGTATTTTGTCGTCGCCGCCTTGCTGGTGTCGCCCCGCGGCGCGGCGGGCCCGCGGCCCTTGCCGAGCTGGCCCAGATAGTATCCTTCCGCCTGCCCGAGGTGCTGCAATTCGCCGCCGAAAGGACGCGCATCGGCAAAGGGCTTGTAATCATAGTTCTCCGCAGGCATGGCCTCGGCGACCTTGAGGGTCAGGTCTTTGGATTTCTTCCAGTGGTCGACGAGGATCTCGATCTCCTTGTCCGCGGCGCTCGCGACGCCGGCAGTGGCGGCCGCGGCCGCTCCAGTTACGATTGCTCTCACGACTTTGCGACGATGCATCCGTTAGCTCCGTGATCCATTGTAGTGGCTCTCAAAACCGCACTACAATACCAGAATCGCGACTACTTCGATAAAGGATCGCCAGATGAAACTCACGAAAATTGCCTT
>CAZXCO010000375.1:0-2891 GCA_964639095.1 uncultured Solibacteraceae bacterium | reverse complement strand
GCGCCGGTGCGTCGGAGATCATGAAACAGCCGCGTAGGAACCTTTACCTCGTCGTCGATCCCGCCTCCAGTCGAACGGTCCGCTCGCGGAATCGATCTGATGCCACTGCAACGACAGGATTTCTTCCCGGCGGCATCCTGTCCAGAACGCGAACGTCACCACGGGCTTGATCTCGTCCGGAAGAGCCGCACGGAGTTTAACGAAAATCGTCGCGCTCGAAGAACCCCTTGCGGATGTTTGTTTTCGGCGAGTTGCTGGGTCGAAACCTTACCCGATACCTTCGCTAAGTTGAAAGCCCGCCGGAGCAGCGCAATTTCGCGGTTTTATCGTTGCGTTCGGCGCACCCTGACCTTTGCGTCGCTCTTGCTGTACTCGAAGAAGGGCTTACCGCCTTTGTAGTATTTAATTCACCACACGGCACCGCGCCGGTAGATGGACCCGAATTGTGGTCTTTTTGGCAGCGTGTCTTGCAGTCAGTAATCCTGGTGTGTCAATACTCCGGATGCTCGGTGTTTTCCTCGATCCAACGATCGAGCACACGCACGCCCAGGAAAACGCGGCGGCCGTCGCGGACAACAGCGAGTTTGCGTGCGGCTATCATGGGTTGCACCGCTTCCTCGATACGAGCGAGGTAGGCCCCGGCCTGCTTGACTGCCAGCAAGCGCGGGCTGAATAGCCGACGCGGTTGCAACCTCAGCGGATGAGCGCATCTTTGCGGCCACCGCAGTCGCGACCGCTTCGATGATGGCATCGAGGTTCAACGGGTTCGACTGGTCGACGACCCTCAGGTGCCCCCTTCACCCTGCGAAGTAAGCGACGGCCGCGAACTAAGCGCGAGGTCCGGCGTGATCGAGAGCGGCGAAGAAAGCGAAGGATGCGGACTATCACCAGCGGCAAACCAGCGCTGGGCGGGCCCGCCGCCCGTATCTTCCCTTTCCATAACGGCCAGGTCGCTTGTGTAAAGTACAGCCAGTGCGCGCTCGATCTCGTTGGACTGCTTAATGACCGCGGAACACCTTGACGGTGGCAGTCGCTATCAACTTCGGGCAGGGCGGCATCGCAAATTGTAAGATTTATTACAAATACGATGTCAATCGATCTGAATCAAGCTGAGGCCGACGCCCTAATTGCGATGCCCAAGCGGGCCGCCGATGACCGCAAACACAGTTTCCCGGAGCCAGGTGGCCGACTAGTCCTCCCGATGACATCTTTAAATGGCAGGGAGGATTTTCTTCTCGACATCACGCGGGCGCAGTTGAATGTTTCCAAGGTGACATACCAAAAAAGAGCGCGGCAAGTCGTTGTGGCTGCTGCGGCTAGACCTTAACGGAGCGGCTCACAGGAACCCCGATGGCACAATACTACCCTGCCCACACCCGCACATTTTTAGGGAAGGCTATGGCGACAAATGGGCCTTCGCGCTACCCGCCGGGAAATTCAGCAATTTGTCGAACTTCTTTGCGACGTTGGAGGACTTCATGGCTGAGTGCAACATTGTCGAGCCGCCTAAAATACAGGGAGGGCTGTTCTGATGCTGAGCGAAATCCAAACTCTCCTGGAAGACTATGAGGCCTGGCTCAGGAACAACACCAGCCTGCGCGAGATCAACGATTGGGTCGAGGTCACGACCCCGTACCTTGATCGCCACAATGATCAACTCCAAATCTATGTTCGTCGCGAGAACGGTCATTATCTACTGACCGATGATGGCTTCACCATCGCTGATCTTGAGAGTTCGGGTTGCAGGCTAGACACGCCAAGGCGCCAAAAACTGCTCAGAATGACCGTCAACGGCTTTGGCGTGAAGGTGTCAGACGAGAAGTTGGAAGTGACTGCGACACGGGACAGTTTTCCCCTCCGCAAGCACAACCTTATCCAGGCAATGCTCGCCGTCAATGACCTTTTCTACTTGGCCGAACCCGTGGTTAGAAATCTCTTCTTCGAGGACGTTGTGGCATGGCTGGAGGAGAGCGACGTGCGTTATTCGCCGAAGGTCAAATTTACCGGGCTCAGCGGCTACGATCACGTGTTCGACTTCGTGATACCGAAATCGAAGCGGGCACCTGAAAGGCTTCTCCGTGCTATTACCCGGCCCAGCCGCAACACGGCCGAAGCGTTCATTCATGCTTGGTCGGACACACATGGGGTGCGGTCGCCGGAGTCGGCGGCGTTTGCGATCCTGAACGACCGCGAGCAGAAAATGCCGCCCGAAGTCCCGGAAGCGCTCACGGCATACAACATCACGCCTGTGCCCTGGACTCGGCGTGAGGAAGTTCGGGACCGGCTAGCCGCGTGACGCGGGACGAACACCTATTGGCGGGGAACGGCTACCCGGACTTAAAATCCGTTTCTCCGCAAGGAGAGTGCGGGTTCAATTCCCGCCCCGGGCACCACAAACCCCGCGATTCCCAAAGCCCCGCTGTATCCTGAACAAGGACTGCCTTGCCCATAATCGCGCGCATCGCCTGCATTGTCGCGTTCCTGATGGCCGGAGGCACTCTCATCTCGGCCCTTTCCGGACAGATCTTCGCTATTCCGTTCGTTCTGATTCCCCTGATGGCGGCGATCGGAATCATCTACAGACGGGCGTGGAGCGCCTGGGGCTTCGCCCTCTATACCTTCGCGCAGCTTGTTCCAATCGCTCTCGTCCTGTTCCGTTCGAGCAGCCTTGCCAGCGGACCTCCGGGCGCGCTCGGGGCACTGACTCTGGCGGCAATTCTGATCCCTCTGTTTCTCTTCGCCGGGCGGTCACTGGCGCGTACCGGCGCTCCAGGAGGCCGTCTCTGGCCCTGGGCCGCCGTCTCTCTCGTCACCACCGTGCCTCTCATCTTTTTCCAGATCCTTGTGGTCCCGACGGGAACGATGGCCGACACGCTGCTTCCCGGAGACCG
>CAZXCO010000374.1:0-3124 GCA_964639095.1 uncultured Solibacteraceae bacterium | reverse complement strand
GGAATTCACGCACCTCCTCTTCCGTCGCCGCGCGCGCCCGCAGTTCCGCGATCCGCCGCGCGGCGATCCCCCGGGGGCACTCCGTCCGGACGCCGGCCCTGCCGCCCTCCGCCGTATCGAGGCTGACCATGACCACGTCCTCGCCCGTCAGCGTCGCGTCAGCTTCCCGGACCTTCCTGTAATAAGACCGCAAGTCCATCGGTTTCTCCTTTTCCCGAAAATGCCGCTGGTGTGCCTTCTCCGTCTGACCGGAAACCGCTTCGGAGCGGGACCCCATCCCGCCCCGAATACGGATCCATCGGAGGAAGCCGCTGCGGCTAGCTGTTGACCTGAACCGCGAAGCCGTTCCGAAGAACCGCGCAGCCGTAGAGCACGTCGACGGTGAACTGCTGCGAAAGCGTGTTGGGCTGGTAACTCATCGTGACGCGCATCCCAAAGTTGCCCAGTTCGGCATATTCCGCGATGGCGCCTGTGCCGGGCAGCGGTTGCGGCAACCGGCGCACCACCAGCCCGATCGCATCTTTGCAGAACGCCAGGTTGTGAGTGGCCACGGGCGAGCTGCCGGTCTTCGCCACATACTGCGAGCGAAAAACGAAGAAGTCCTTGATCTTCCCGATCGTTCCGTCCACCATCGCCCGCAGTCCGGCTTCGCCCGCCGTCTGAAATTCGCTGAACCGCGGAATCTGGCGCATGGCGGAATAGGTGCTGCTGTCGACGACGAGATACTTCGGCGCGCTCGTGGGAACCTTGGCGTCGAACAACGCCGTTTCCGCCTGGTCCAGCACCGCCTCGGTCACCGGCGTGCCCGCCGAGCCGAGCGGCGCGTTGGCGGAGAAGCCCGCATAGAGACCCAGCAGATCGGTTTCGATCCGTTCCGCGATCGCCGCCACTGCAGGCTGCATGTAAACCTTGAGCAGGTCCGGGACCGCCAGGACTTTTGTCACGTCCGGAATCTGGAAGGTCGCTTCCGCATGCGTATTCAGCACGATCTGTGCGTTCCCCATGCTCGGATTCTGCGGCTGCACCGCATTCCCCTCCGCGAGATTGTTGGCCACAAGCTGCGGCGCAATCGGCACGTTCACCGTATCGCCGGCCTGCGCCAGGGTCGGTTCATAGTCCCGATTCACGAGGTTCCCCATGACGAGGTTCCCCACAAGCGCCGGTAAAGCATCGGCCGCCACTAACTTGACGATTGCATTTGCGACATTTGCTGACGTAATTGAAGGCATAGTTCTCCTGACCTGGTTTTCTTCCGCTGGCGGCTGCCGCCGTCCGCGTGTTCTGCTCACTACCCCTGAAATTCGGGGATCACACTCCCCGCTGCGTCTGCGTGCCGACCACCCGCAAAATCTCCTGGCGCACGCGATCCAGTTCCTCCCTGCTCATCGAAGGACCAATGCGGTCCAGATCGATCCCCCCGCCGCCTGGCTCATGCGAGGACTTTTGCGTGCCTGTCATCCCTGTGCCGCCCGGAATTCGCGCTGGCAGAAACTCGGGGTTCTCCTGAACGAAAGTCGTCAGAAACTCGGCCGCCGCCTGTTCGCCGCTTTCACCTCGCGCCACCAGACGTCCGTCCTGCGTGCGCACAATTCCGTCCTGAACGGCCTTATAGGCCAGGTCGACTTTTGTCACGCCCAGCTTCTGCAGTTCCGCGCGGATCCCCGCGCTCCGCTGCGCTTCCTCCGCGAGCGCCCGGCTGCGCTTGTTCTCTTCCGCCAGTTCGTTGAGCCGCTTCTCGAGCTGCTCGCGCCGGCGTCGCTCTTCCTGCAGTTCCGCCTTGTACGCCGGCTCCCGGCGCGCCGTATCCTGGCGCATATATTCGTCAATCGCCTGCTGCACGATTGTCTGTACGTTGACTGGTTCGCTCATGCCTCTCCTCGTTTCTGACCGGCCCGGTTCCGGCGTAACGGGTACGCACACTCGTGCGTGCCGCAGCCGCGGCCGCGCCGATGCCTGGTCTCTTTGGATGAATCCGCCCGGCAATCTAAGCCGCGGCGTCGATTTCCCCGGCGATCCGGTTCTTGATGTCCTGCCGCGTATCGCAGAGGTACTTCATCGCCACCCGCTTATGCACCTGTTTCGTCAGGGTTGGTGACTGTATCCCCAGCCGCAGCAGGTTCTGCGCGTCGTTTGCCTCGCTGGTGAAATCGGTGATGTCGAATTCGTCCAGCCCCATTGCGTCGATTACAAGATCGTCCTGCCGCGCCGCCGCGATTTCCTGCAGCACGTTTCGAATGGAGCCCTTGAGGATATCGCCGTACGCGCGCAGAATCTCCTGCGTCACGCTGAAGTCCCACTGCCGGCTGAAACCCGACTGGTTTGAACCCGTGCCGTCTCCGGCCTGCTGCATCAGATACGACACCCGGTAAATCTCGTTCTTGAGACGCTCGAGGTTGGCCGATGCGATCTGGAAGACCGCCCCCGCCGGCTCTGTCCAGCCGAACCTGTCTTCCGGGCCCAGCTGGATGTAATAGCTCTCCCCGGTGATCTGCTTGAACTCCCGGTCGGAATAGATCACGGGCATGGCGAAGAGGCCCATCGTCAGCGCCCAGCCCAGCGCGTTCGATTTGTTGAAGTGCTCCAGTTGCAGAAGCGCGACCTTGTTGGTCAGCCAGAGCCCTTCGCTGATCCGCAGTTCGAACACCGGCACCCGCCGGATTCCGGCAAAACCGTGGCGTCCCTGCTCGATCAATTCGACCGCACCGTCTCCCCCGCTGTGCTTCTCGTAGATCTCATAACGCTCCCGGTCGTAATAGATCCACCGGGTTTCACGCTTCCATCCGAAGGTCTTCACGCTGTCCTGCTTCAACCAGGACGTCCGGATCACGACCCATTCCAGTTCGCCCTTCTTGTCGCAGCTCCAGTTAATGAGTTCGTCGGCGTTATACGGCATCAGATACGCCCGGCTCTGTCCCGAGGCATCTTCATCGGCGCGCGTCAACGCGGGGCTGTCCGGCTTCGGAAAATCCACCGCCACATACGACTTCCCGCAGACCAGCGCCTCGGCGAACCGGTCCTTGAAGAATTGCGTCAGCGTCGTGCCCCGCAAATCGCAGTTCTGCACGAATTGCGCGAAGAAGTCCTTCGCCCGTTCATTCGTGCCGGTAAACTCGAGCACCGGCTC
>CAZXCO010000373.1:0-5017 GCA_964639095.1 uncultured Solibacteraceae bacterium | reverse complement strand
TTCACGCCCGCCAGAATCGTGTTCTGATCGATCAGCGCGGGGCGCACGGAAAGCACCAGACCGCGCTCAGTGAGCTGGCCGGAGCAGACCAGCCGGATTGTGTGCCCCAACTGGTGCGCGTAGTCGAAATCCTGCGGCGTGATGCGCCGGATGCCTTCGACAAAAATATCGCCCGGCGTGATGCGTTCGCCGAACGCCAGCGCCGCCAGAATCGCCAGCTTGGAACGCGCGTCGTACCCATCGACGTCCGCGGCCGGATCGGCTTCGGCGTACCCGAGCGCCTGCGCTTCGGCGAGAATCGAATCGAACGGCTCGCCGCGCCGCTCCATTTCCGTGAGAATGTAGTTGCTCGTGCCGTTCAGGATTCCGGCGATCGCGACGATACGGTCCCCCGAGATGCCTTCCCGCAGGACTGCGTGGATCGGGATCCCTCCCGCGACGCTGGCTTCCATCGCGAGATTGATTTTGGCTTTGATCGCGCGATCCCAGATTTCGGCGCCGCTGAGCGCCATCAGCTCTTTGTTGGCGGTGATGATCGATTTCCCGTGCTCGATGGCGCCTTCGATGATTTCGCGGGCCACTGTGGCGCCTCCGATGAGTTCGGCGACGATATCCACATCGGGGCTCGAGACGACCTCGCGCCAGTCGGCTGTGCGGGTAACGCTGCCCAACCCCTCGGGCAACTCGCGGGTGGCAACCGACCGGCTGCAAACCGTGGTTACCCGCAGGCGGAATCCGAGCTTGAGCGCAATCTGATCGGCGTTGGCCGAGAGAATCCTGAGCGCGCCCGAGCCCACATTTCCCAGCCCGACGATACCTATGTTCACATCCTTCATGGGTCTGTCCGGTTATGATACCGAAGTGAGGGACTTGAAAGCCTTTTCCCGCATCCGACGCTCCTTTCTGCTGCTGGCGCCGGCACTTCTGTTTTCCAGGCGGCTGCCCGGCCAGCAGAGCCTTCCGCCGGCCCCTGACGAGCCGGACGACGTCCGTCTGCCCAACGGCAAGAGACAGCAGGACGAGATCCTCAAGGCCGACTATCAGAAGAATCTCAAAGACGCGCAGGAACTGGTCAGTCTGGCGCAATCCTTCGAGGACGGCCTGGAAAAAGAGGATCGCTTCGTGCTTTCGCTGTCGTCGCTCAAGAAGCTCGACGAAATCGAAAAGCTTACCAAACGCATTCGCGGCCGCATGAAACACTATTGAAAAGAAAGCGCGAAGACTCCGGAAATCCGGTTTTGATTCCTTCGTGCGCTACAATCCGTTCGATGGCTTTGACGCGAGTCAAATCGCAGCTCATGAGCGCCTCGGAGATCGACCGCACGCTGGTTCGGCTCGCGCACGAGGTCCTGGAAAAGACGAAAGATCTCGACCGGCTCGCTTTCATTGGAATCCGGCGCCGCGGTGTTCCTCTCGCGCAGCGCCTGGCCGCCAAGATAGAAACGCTCGAAGACCGCAAAATCCCGGTCGGCATTCTCGATATCAATCTCTACCGGGACGACCTGAGCACGGTCGACTTCAAGCCGGTGCTCAATGCGACGGAGATTTCGTTTCCGGTTCAGGGCAAGGAAATCGTTCTCGTCGACGACGTTCTCTACACTGGCCGCACCGTTCGGGCCGCACTTGACGCATTGTTCGATCACGGCCGTCCGGCCCGGGTTCAGTTGCTGGTACTGATCGATCGCGGGCATCGCGAACTGCCGATCGAGGCGCGTTACGTCGGCCGCACGATTCAGACGACGGAAGAGGAGATCATCGAAGTCAAGTTTCAGGAGATCGATCAAACGGAGAAGGTGCTGGTCGTGGAGCGCGCCGAGCCGGAAGCCGCCTGATATGCCGCAATCTGGCTGGACGCAAATTCTTTGAAATGGAGTACTGAATAACCGATCCGATAATGCCCATCACGGCTGCAAAACCCGCTGGCCTGCTCGACATCGAGAGCCTGGACCGATCCGAAATCGAAGGCATTCTCGATCGGGCCCGATTTTTTCAGCCGGAAGAAGGCGCCCCGTTCCGCCGCATGGATACGCTTCGCGGCAGGACGATCGTCAACCTGTTCTTCGAGGCGTCGACCCGCACGCGCGTCAGCTTCGAGATCGCCGCCAAACGGCTGGGCGCCGACACGGTGTCGATCGCCGCTCAGGGATCGAGCGTATCGAAGGGCGAATCGCTGGTGGATACCCTCAATACGCTGGTCGCCATGCGGCCGAACGCGATCGTGATGCGGCACGCCGCTTCCGGCGCGCCCCATTTTCTCGCGCGCTATCTGCACGTCCCGATCGTCAACGCCGGAGACGGCACACATGAACACCCTACGCAGGCCCTTCTGGACGCCCGCACCATTCTCGACCGGCGCTCCACGCTCGAAGGCCTGCGGGTAGCCATCATCGGCGACATTGCCCACAGCCGCGTCGCCCGGTCGAACGTTCATCTGCTTTCGAAGTTCGGCGCCGACATTGTGCTTTGCGGTCCGCCGTCACTGCTGCCCCGTGAACTGGCGCAGCTCGCGCCCGGAGTGCGGCTGGCGTATGAAATGACGGAAGCCATCCGCGACGCAGATGTCATCATGATGTTGAGAGTGCAACTGGAACGGCAGCACGAAGCGCCCATGTCTTCCGGTGAGTACTTCCGCTTCTACGGATTGCGGCCGGAGCATCTGGCGCTTGCCGCGCCGAGCGCCATCGTGATGCATCCGGGTCCGATCAATCGCGGGCGCGAGCTCAGCTCCGAAGTCGCCGACAGCCAGCGTTCGGTCATTCTCAACCAGGTGGAGAACGGAATCGCCGTGCGCATGGCGGTGCTCGAGCGCATCCTGGGTGATCGTTCCGCTGTGGACCACATTTCATGAAATCTCTTCTGATCACGGGCGGCCGCGTTATCGATCCTGCCTCGGGCGGCGACGCGCGAGCCGATGTTCTCATTCGCGACGGCCGCATCGAAGCAGTCGGCACAGGTCTGCGCGATCCCGAAGCGGTTCGTTTCAACGCCACGGGGGCGATCGTCGCGCCCGGATTCATCGATATGCACGTGCACCTGCGCGAACCCGGTATCGAGCACGCGGAGACGATCGAAACAGGCGCCCGCGCGGCTGCGGCAGGAGGCTTCACGACCATCTGCTGCATGCCGAACACGATTCCCGTGAACGACAGCGCGACGGTCACGAGTCATATCGTGCAGCGAGCGCGTGAAGCGGCACTGGTGAACGTCTTCCCGATAGGGGCGATTACGAAAGGGAGCCTGGGGGAGGAACTGGCCGCGATCGGCTCCATGCGCGAAGCCGGGATCGTCGCAATTTCCGATGACGGGCGGCCCGTGATGAATGCCCGCGTCATGCGCCGGGCGATGGAACTGGCGCGTGTTTTCGATCTCCCCGTGATCGACCACTGCGAAGACCTGAACCTGAGCGCCGGAGGCGCCATGCACGAGGGCAGCGAATCGGTGCGGCTCGGGCTGGGAGGCATTCCCTCCGCTTCGGAAGACGTGATGGTGGCGCGCGACTTGATATTGGCCGAACTCACTGGAGCGCGGTTCCATGTTGCTCATCTTTCGACGGCGCAGTCGGTCGCGATGGTGGCGTTCGCCAAGGCCCGCGGGCTCGAGGTAAGCTGCGAGGTCACTCCGCATCACTTCGCCATCACCGATGAGGAAGTGGCGGCGTACGACAGCAACTACAAGATGAAACCGCCGTTGCGGCGGTGCGCGGATGTGGACGCGCTGATCGAAGGAATCTCCACGGGCGTTGTGGATGCGATTGCAACCGATCACGCCCCGCACGCCGGAAGTGAGAAAATGCAGGAGTTCGAGCGCTGCCCGTTCGGGATCACCGGTCTCGAAACGGCTGTCGGGCTGGCGTTGTCAGAACTGGTACACAAGGGACATATCGGCGTCAGCCGCATGGTGGAGCTTTTCACTACGGGGCCGGCGAACGTGCTCAAGCTGGATCGCGGAACCCTCGCGCCCGGCGCCCCTGCCGATGTCACGATTTTCGACCTTGACCGGGAATGGACGTATGATGTTCAGCAGTCGTTCTCGAAGAGCCGGAATTCCCCATTTGGCGGAAGGCGCTTCCGCGGCGGTCCGGTCGCGACGATAGTCGGGGGCGAAATCGTATGGAACCACCCCTGAGAGACGAACCGAGAGTCATCCGCGGCGGCCGGCCTCGCGGCGCGGGCAGCGGGTTCCGCATCGGCCTCATTGGCCTGTTCATTCTGCTCTTCGCGCTCCTGTTCGGCGCGCGCTGGGCGGCTTCGCTCCTGATCGATTACTCCTGGTGGAAGGAGCTTGGACAGGTCAGTACCTGGCTGGACCTCTATGCGTATTCGACGCTTCCCATAGCGGCCGCGACGATCGTCACCTGGATCGTCCTTCTCATCGCCCATGCCCGCGGGGTGAAGTTCGCGGGAGGCCGGGTGAGCGATTATCCGGTTTACTCGCGCCTGTCGAGCCTCGCGCTTCTTGTACTGGCCTTTCTCGTCTCCGACGCCAGTATCGACAACTGGACGGTATTGCGCTACTTTGGCAGCCGTTCGCTGCACGGGATCACGGGTTTCCGCGAGCCGGTCTTCGGGAAGCCGGTCACTTTTTATCTTTTCGATCTGCCCTTCTGGTCCGATCTGCGCGGCTTTGTCTTCGCCGTGGTCATTCTGGCGATCCTAGTTTACTGGCTGACGGCACGGGGCTGGCAGTTGCGCTTCACGCTTCCCGAGATCGTCCGCGGGCCGATCGATCTCTCGCTCCTGCGTCTGAGCGGCGGCCTGGAATCGCGCTTTCTCCGCGGCGCGCTCGCTTTCTTTCTGATTGCGCTGGCGGCCCGATACTATCTCGCCCGTTTCGAGATGGTCTGGAACCAGCACCGCTTTATGGTCGGTGTCGATTACACTGACGACCACTTCGCGCTTCCGCTCTACTGGCTGGTCATAGCGGCTCTCATCGTGGGCGCGGGGCTGGTGATGGCGCGCCGCTGGATCGCGACTGCCGCGATCGTCGGCGGGAGTCTTGCGCTGATGCTGATCGTTCC
>CAZXCO010000372.1:0-1777 GCA_964639095.1 uncultured Solibacteraceae bacterium | reverse complement strand
GAACCGATATGGCAGTCCACGCCAATGGGCCGCAGATGCCGGAACGCCTTCGCACGGTGATACACGGCGGGCGCTTCTTCGATATCGATTCCGAACTTGTGATCGCGCAGGCCCGTGCTGATATAGGGATGGGTCGCGGCGTCCACATCCGGGTTCACCCGCAGCGAAATGGGCGCGACAACCCCGAGTTTTTCCGCTATGGCGTCGATCTCGGCCAGCTCCGCTTCCGACTCGCAGTTGAAGTTGTGAATGCCCTTCGCGAGCGCCAGCTCGATCTCGGCGGCCGTCTTGCCCACCCCGGAGAAAACGACCCGCGAGGGATCGCCGCCGGCCTGCAGAACGCGGTACAACTCACCGCCGGAAACGATATCGAATCCGGATCCGGCGCGCGCCAGCAGCGACAGAACGGCCAGCGTGGAATTCGCCTTGACCGCATAGCAGACCATGTGCGGCAGATCTCCGAACGCGCAGTCGTAAGCGCAATAAGCGTCGGTAATCGAGGTCGCCGAATAGACGTAACACGGGGTGCCGGCGGCCCGGGCGATTGCGTCCAGGTTCACCTCGTCGCCAAACAGCCGGCCATCGGAATAATGGAACATCAGTCAGCCCGCACCGGGCTTTCCTCTCTTTTTGGTTTCACGCGCATCACAATAATCGTCTGGTCGTCGAACCTCTCCGTGTTGAATCTGTCCAGATCGGCAAAAACCTCCTTCACGATCCGCTGCGGGGCCATGTCGCAGCAGCGCCGCACGACGCGCCCGAGGCCGGCCCGGCCATACTCCTCGCCTGTCACGCTGACATGGTCGGAGACGCCGTCGGAGAACAGCACGACAAGATCGCCCTCCCGGGCCTGAAAAATCACTTCGTCGTATTCGCGGTTGGGGAGCAGGCCCAGCGGAACCCCCTCCACCTGGATGTTGAGTATGTCGCCATCCCGGCAGATCATGGGCGGCGATCCGCCGGCATTCGACATCGTCAGCGTCTGCGTATAGGCGTGCCACAGCGCGATCAGCAGCGTGACGTAACGGCCTTCCACTTTCCGCTGCATCAGGGCGTCGTTGAGCGCTTTCATCAGCTCGGCGGGGCTGCGGCGTCTGGGCGCCAGCGTCCGCATGCGTCCGTTCACCATGGCTCCGTAGAGCGCTGCCGCCGCGCCCTTGCCGCTCGAATCGCCGAACGCAATGGCGAAATGGGAATCGGTATGTTCGAAGAAGTCGTAGAGATCGCCCGAGATTTCGCGCGCGGCCCGCAGTCCGATCGCAATTTCGAGTCCTTCAACAGCCGGAGCATAGGACGGCAGCAGCACGGTCTGCAGTTCGAAAGCCGCCCGGAGATCCTCCTGCATGCGCCGCTCGCGCTCGGCGATCTCCTGATACAGCCGGGCGTTTTCCACGGCGATCGAAACCGAGGGAGCCAGCAGGCTCAGCGTGCGCGCATGGTCCTCTGTGAAGTAGCCGAGGCGCTCGCTTTCGAGGTTCAGCACACCGATCACGCGGTCCCGCACAATCAGCGGCACGGCAATCTCCGAGCGCACGCCGGGGTGGGAAGCGATATAGCGGGGATCAGTCGTCGTGTCATTCACCCGCACGACCTCACGCGACATTGCCGCCGCTCCCGTGATGCCTTTGCCCAGCGCGATATTGTCGAGATTGATCCGCTGGTCGAAGCGGATACTGAAACGGTGCCGCAGCAACTGCTGCGCCTCATCCACCAGCAGAATGCTGAAGGCGTCGTAGCTGATCAGCCCCCGGACGCTCGAAGCGACTTTGCTCAGGAG
>CAZXCO010000371.1:0-11316 GCA_964639095.1 uncultured Solibacteraceae bacterium | reverse complement strand
CGTGCGCATCAGCTCGGGAATTCTGGCGGTTTTTCTCGCGGCGGCCGGGAAGATCCTCCTCTCCTTCGAGCTTTCCGGACGCCCCAACGACCGCAGGCACGTTGTGCTTCTGGCCCTTCTGCTGAGCGTTTATACGATCGCGTACTTTTTAAAGAACGCGCTCCGGCAATATCTGGAAACAGAGAACTGGATCGAGGAAGCGGCCGTGTGCGCATGTCTTACGGCCTGGATTTTTTCGCTTTCGCGCGCCGGTGAGACGCCATCGCGTTCCACGATGCACGCAATAGACGCCCTGGAGTTCCGGAAACGGAACGATCAATTTGCCCGGCTGGTTCGTGCCGTTACGCAGCGTCAGGAACAGGAGAGGTGAAAGTCGCGAGCGCTTCGGACAGCGATTGGACGCCGGCCCGAACCGCAAATCCCGATTCACCGAAGGCGCCAATCGCATAAAGCACGCCGGCCGTTTGCAGCCGCGTTACGGCCAGGCGAACCGACATTCTCGCGAGGAAGACCTGCTCGAATTCGACGCGCCGTTCCGCAACGCCGGCCAGCGCCGCGCGTTCCAGGCACGCGCAGTAGCGGCGGAGAGCCGCCACGCTCCTGCGATACACGCGCCATCTCCTTTGCCGGAACCGCATGCGCTCCAGCCTGCCGATTCCCGCCCGGCGAATAAAGTCGTCGTCTTTTCCCGAGATAATCCGGCAGATATAGGAAAACCTCTCCAGATCCCGGGCAGGTCCGGGATTCGCAACAGACGCTGCGGACTGCTGATTTTGCGTGAGGTTATCGTCGTTCAGTGCGTAAACAGATTTTGTCAGGTCCTGTCGATTTCGCATGAATCGCGTTTATTGTTACACAATTCAGAACTTTACGGCAATAAAATGCCGAATTTTTTAGGATCATTTACGTACCTGTAAACAAATTTATCCGCGCGCCTTCTGGTCGATACAATACTTTGGCGATCACGACGCTTCCGCTTCGCGATACTGAGAGCTATGGCCACTCACCCCCGCGCCGGACTTGCGCAGCTCTCACCCTCAGCGGTATGGGCGGCCGGCGCGCCCGCTCAACATCAGGTTTTTGCGAATGTCGTCTACCAGAGCGCGTATTCCCGCGACGCCCGGCTCGATATTTATCAGCGGCGGGAGCCGGGACCGCACCCGACAATCCTGTTCATGCACGGCGGCTTCTGGGCCGCGGGCGCCAAGGAAACGTCACTGCTGTCGCTGATCCCCTGGCTCGAGATGGGCTGGAACGTGGTGAACGTGGAGTATCGCCGGGCGCCCGTCGCCCCGGCCCCCGCGGCCGTTCAGGACTGCCGCTGTGCGCTGCGGTTTATTGCCGCGCATGCGGAGATCTATGGTGTTGATGCCGGCCGCATCGTACTGAGCGGTGAATCGGCCGGCGGCCATCTGGCATTGCTGACCGGGATGATTCCAAAGGATCCGGAACTGGACGCGGAATGCGACGGCGATCCGCTGCCGCGAGCCGCTGCGATTCTCAACTGGTATGGCGTCGCGGATGTCGCCGACGTCATCGAAGGTCCGCACAAATCGGATCTCGCGGCGCAGTGGGTGGCGGGGCTTCCCAATCCCGCGGAAATCGCCCGGCGGCTCTCCCCGCTTGGCTACGTGCGCCCGGGGCTCCCGCCGGTCCTGACGGTTCACGGCGACTCCGATGTCAAGGTGCCATACGACCACGCCGTGCGCCTGCACAAAGCGCTCGCTGCAGCAAATGTGCCGAACCGGCTGGTCACCGTTCCGAATGCCGCGCACGGCGGGTTTACCGCTGAGGCGCGGACGAAAATCTACCTGGCGATTCGGGAGTTTCTGAGCCAGCACGGGCTCGGCGCGGCCTGAACGGGACCGGAATGCGCTGCCGGGCGGAACTATTTCAGCAGATCCTTCAGCAGCGGCACCGTCTTCGGATCGGGCGCCGAATTGGGAAGCGATTTGATGTACGCGTACACATCGGCAAGCTGGGCGTCGGTCATGACTTTCGTGGAGAACGACGGCATACGGTTCGGATTTGACGGATTCCGGACGTATGCGATGAATGCCGCCTGCGTCATCTTCATGGGCACGAGCCTTGCTCCCGGACCGTTCTGGCCCGAGTAACCATGGCACGTGTAACACATGTAAGTCTCGTTATACAGTTTCTTGCCCGCCGCCACCTTTGCCGCCGGCTGCTGCGCCAGCGCGGTTCCGGCGGCCGACAGTAACAGAATCCAACCGAACTTCATCATCCCTGGTTTTCCTTTAACGCGGCTGCGTGATGACGTCGATCAACGCCGGCTCGCCCTTCTTGACTCTCTCGATGGCGCGCTTGAAAGCGGCAGAGAGGTCGCGCGGATCGGTAATCGGCCCTTCCCCATAAATTCCGTATGCCGCCGCCATCTTCGCGTAGTCGATATTCGGGTTCGTGAGCTTTGTGCCGATGTGGCAGCGGTCCGCGCCCCGGTTATGCAGGCTCGCCTGCTGCTGCACGAACATCACCTCCGCGTGGTAGGCCCGGTTGTTGTGCATGATCGTGAGCATCGGGATCTGGTGATGCGCCGCCGTCCATACCGCCCCGGGCGCATAGTTGAAATCGCCGTCCGTTTGAATATTGATCGACAGCCTGCCATGTTTTTTGTTGGCCAGCGCGCCGCCCACCGCCATCGGGAGCCCGCCGCCCATCCCGCCGCCGCCATGCGAGCCGATGTACTGATAATGCTTGTCGAAATTCCAGAGCCGGTTCGGCCATTCGCCTATGAATCCCTGCCACGAAACCAGCGACCAGTCTTCATTCCGGATCAGCGGCCAGAGCTCGGCCGCCAGCCGGGCGAGGCTTATGGGGCTCGCGTCCCAGCCGACTGCGGCGAGTTCAACATACCGGTTGCGTGCCTCCCGGTGAGCCTCCGCGAGTTTCATGCCGCGCGCTTCCAGGGCCTTTTTCCGGTCCGCTGTCAGCAGCCTCTTTGTTGCTTCGATGAGAGCCGGCAGAGTAGCTTCGGCGTCCGCCCCGATATCGATATCGAGATCGGAAGCGTAGTGGCCCGCGTCCTGAATATTGCTCTTGAAAAACAGGTTGCCCGCCGAGATATTGATCGTCCTGGCTCCCCGCGCATGCGCCTGCCGCGCCGAATTGGTGACGTCCCCTGCCTCGAGGTTGAGAATGACGTCCGGGCGGTAGTTGGCCCAGCCCGTGCCCGCGAGCGGGTGCTGCAGAGGGAAGTTCATCCGGTCCGTGCTGTTCACGGGCGCCTGCAGCGTCTCGGCCAGTTCCACCAGAAGCGTCATGCCTTCCGGAGTCCGGGCGGCCTTCTGCGTGACAATCAGAGGCCTCTCGGCGTTCACGAGCATCCGCGCCACTTCCCGCACGCTGGCGTCGTCCGCCTGCGGCGGCCGCGTCGGCGTCAGCTTCGGGATCTTCAAATTCATGTCCGTCTGCGGCCGGCTCTGGATCTCGTTGTTGGCCACGATCAGGACCGGCCCCATCGGCGGAGTGGTTGCAATCTTGTAAGCGCGCACCGCCGATTCGGCAAAGTGGCCCAGCGAGTACGGCTCATCGTCCCACTTCACGAAGTCGCGCACCAGCGCTCCCAGATCCTGCGCGCTGTGGAAGGACTCCACGCCCGAGCCGCGAATGGCGCCATCCGCATGATTCCCGACGATCATGAAGACGGGAACCCGGTCAGCATACGCGTTGTAGATCGCCATCGAGGCGTGCTGCAACCCGACGGTGCCATGGATAAGCGCCATCATGGGCTTGCCCTCGATCTTGGCGTATCCATGGGCGATCCCGACCGCCGACTCCTCGTGGCAGCAGGTCAGGAACTCCGGCATTGTATTCGAGCCGTAATTAATCAACGATTCATGCAGCGACTCGAAGGTGGATCCCGGATTCGACCCCAGATACTCCAGGTCCAGCTTCTTGAGAACGTCCACCATGAAATCGGAGCCGGGCCGCTCGATGACGCGCGCCGAAGCGAGCGGCGGCCTCTTTCCCGTATCCGCCGCAAGCGTCGTCGCATTAACCTGCGCCGTGGCATTTCGCGCGGGCCGCGCGGTACCGGCTTCGGCCTGCGGTGCAAAAGCCGCCGAGGGCTTTCCCACAAGGGCCGCTCCACCGGCCGCAGCGCCCTTCAAAAATCCGCGCCGGTTCACCGAATCACGCCGCGACTTCCCGTTCGATTCCGCCATTTCCCACTCTCCTGCTCAAAATCGCCGTTCGACGATTAATCGTATAGGCAACCTCGGAAATATCTGATATAGTTTGCCCATACCATGACATCTCCCTCAACTATCCGCGAGACCATAATCATGCTGCGTCAGCGCGTTCTCGAAATCGACCGGCTGATTGAAAAACTGCAGCGCGAGCGCACTTCGGTGCGTACGATGCCGCGAGTCTCCCGCCGGAGGCAAGCACGCAAAGCGGCGAAACGCCATTCTCCCGCCGTGAGCATTGCAGCGTCCTCTATCGCGACGAGCACGGCTCCGGCATCCAGCCCTTTGCGTCGGACTGCTTCTTAAAGTGGGTGCTCGTAATAAAAGGCGAGCTTAAGTACTGCGGGTCGTCCACCTCCGTCGTCACCACCAGCCATTGGTCCCCATTGGGTGCGGAGATGCGGTCGTAATATTCCGTCAGCACCGCATTTGCGCTGTAGGGAGGGCCATTCTTTCGCAGATAGCCGGTCAGCAGATGGGTGGTGACCACCTTCAGATCCCCTGCCTTCGGTTCTCCGCGGCCCGTCTTCGCGGGCTCCCATTGCGCCTCAGACCAGCCCTGCCAGGAAGACTTCTCGGTATCTGGCGCTTTGCCTCCGAAATGAAACAGACGCGTTTGCGTTCCCGCATCCGTTTCGATTTTCATTGTGCTGTCATTTTCCCAGGTAATGTGTAACCGGCCCGGCACGCGCATAATTGCCGGCGCGCCATAGGACCGGCACTGGTTCCCGTCCGCTTCATCTTTGGCCGGGTCCCACATGTCCGCCACGCGGCGCCCCTCGCGGTTCAGAGGGATGCCGCTGAAGTTCCCTTTCTTCGGCATCACCATGCGGAATTTCCAGTCTTCGGTCACCACCGAAACCCAGTAGCCGGTCATATCAATCGGAGCGGCTTGCCGGGGTGGCATCGCGGGACCGCGCCCGCCGCGGGCTGGCCGCGGCGGCGCCGCCGAAGGATTGTAAGGGACCTGTGCTTCGAGACTCAGCGCAAAAACCAGCGCGGCAGCGATCGCAAACGGTTTATTCACTCGTGTCCCCAGGTTTGTCGCCCCAGCCGAATCCATCCGACTTGCGGTGCAGAGTCTTCAGAGCGCCTCTGTGGTCGGCCGGCGTGCGCGAGGGATTGATCGTCACCACGACTTCGTCGCCCACTTTCAGCGTGTCCCGCTTGATCCCCTGCTGACCCAACTGTCCCGACGCGCGCCATTCGAGCGACCAGCGCTGCATGACCCCCTGATCGTCCGGCGCTTCGATCTGCAGATAAGAGTGAGGATTGCGGAACAGGAAGTCGATAATTTTCCCGTCCAGCGTAATCGTCTGATCCGCATGGTATGTCGCCGCAAGTGAATGATGGGCATACGCCGTCGCGCCGAACATGAGCGCTCCCGCGAAGGCCAGAATCAGCATTTTGCTCTTCATTGATTTCTCCCGATCATGATCTGTCGTGCACTTTCCCTCCCAGGCACGCGGCCATCCGCGTCCTGAGTCCAGCCCCGGTCTCCTTAATGCTTCGCGTTCTTCAAACTCTTGTAAGCCGCCTCGACAAACATCGAGGTTGTCCACGGACCGGTCGTCGATCCATAAAGCCCGTCATAATCCATTGTCGGCTTTGCCGCCTTCACCTGCTCGAGCGTATAGCCCCGTTTGATCAGATCCTGAATGCGGTCGCGCATAATGGCGACCATGTTCCGGTAGTTCGCCACATCGCCGATATCGCAAAGACGACCGTGTCCCGGAATGATCATGGTGCCGCCCTGCGACCGGAACTCGGGAATCGCGATGTCCAGGATCTTGTTCAGCCCGTCGAGCACTCCGTTGATCGTTCCGCCATGCGCCAGATCGATCACGGGATAGCTGTCAGTGCGCAGAATATCGCCTGCCACAACGACGTCGGAATAGCGGAAGTAAACGATGCTGTCGCCGTCCGTATGGGCCGCCGGCTCGTAATACATTCGTACGCCCTCGTTGTTGAAGAATTCGCTCAGCTTGTAACCGGCATTGTGATAGGTGTCGGTGGGCAATGCGCCTGACGGCGCGGCTTTTTCTCCCGGCCCAGGCTCGCTCATTCTCCTCAACACATTTTCGTGTGCAATCACCGTCGCGCCGGGAGATACGCCCACGGGCGGGAACGTGACGCCCACGATCTTGGCGTCGGCCGGAAGCGTGGCAAGCCGTTCATTCCCGCCCACATGGTCAGGATCCGCGCTCGTATTCAGAATGTACCGGACCGGCTTCGGCGGCGCGGGCTCGGTGATAATCGCGTTCAGCGACGGGCTCGACCAGCCGGCCGGCGTCCCAGGGCAGTGCAGACCCAGACAGTGGTTCGGCTGGGGCGACGAGGAAATCGCCGTCGCCATCTCGAGCACCTTCGACATCAGCTTCGTGCTCATGTCCGCCGTGCCTGTATCCACCAGCAGGATGCCGTCTTTCCCGATCGATGCCGCAATATTCGCGCCATCGCCGATCAGCATGTAGACGTTTCCCTGCACCGGCATCACTTTGATTTCTTTGGCGGCCGCCGGAAGCGCGGCGGGCGGAGCCGCGATTTTTGCCGGCGCGCTGTGCGGCTCGGTGGCGGTGCCCGCTTTCAGTTTGAGCCGGAATTCCGGATAGGTCGATGCCGCCCCGCCTCTGGCGCCTACCTGGGGAATATCGTCCGCCCCGAGATTCGGATTCTGCCCGGGCAGGAAGTGCGGCACCGCCGTCGAGATGTTCTCTTCGCTCACCGTGCACGGGTAGTAAGACAACGTTGTGTGCGGATCGAGTTCGTAGTTGGTGGTCTGAATGAACGGCTCTTCCAGCCACACGGGATCCGTAACGATCATGGTCACCAGCAGGTAGTTGCCATGCCGGGTGATGTACTCCATCATGGTGGCTTTGTCGCTGAACGACGCTCCGTTGCGCCGCAGATAGGCGCCCTTGAGGTGGGTCGTCGTGATCACCAGCATGTTGCCCTGCCACTTGCCCGTCGAGAAGCCGGACCACGTGTGCGGCGCATAATCCGGCGGATGAGGCCGTCCGTCCATCCAGATCGGCCGCTCCATCGACCGGAGGTATTCGAAATGGAACGCGGTCAATTCGCGCGAAACCGGGTCAATTTCCTCGGAAATCCGGACGGCTCCCAGCGCGCGCCACTGGTAAGGACCCGGATGCGGCCGGCACTGGAATTCCGGCAGACTCCATTCGGAGTGGTCATGGCTGTCGGCTTTCATGCGGCCGGCATCGTTCAGAGGAATGCCCTGATAGTCTCCGAGGGGAGGCCCGCCGGAGCGCTCATAGGAGTCTTCGGTAATCCTGTCGGCCCACACTCCCGAGAGGTCCACCTGGGCGTAAAGAGGCAGACTGGCCAGTGACGCTGCAATCAGGGCCGGGGCCAGGAATCGCTTGACGTTGAACATGATTCTGATGTAGATCGTGGCATCTAAAATATCACGCCGCCACGCATCCACGGGCAATCCACGTTAATCTCATGAGTATGTCTCTCCGCCCTGTCAAACGTATTACGCAGTCCACTCCCACTCTCGAGGGCGCAGGCGTGCATCTCCGGCGCGCCTTTGGCTTCGGAAACACATCCGACTTCGATCCCTTCCTGCTGCTCGACGACTTCCGCAACGATGTCCCGAAGGAATATCTGGCGGGATTTCCGTGGCATCCGCATCGCGGCATTGAGACCATCACGTATGTCCTCGCCGGAACTGTCGAACACGGCGACAGCATGGGAAACCGCGGCGCGATCGCGGCAGGCGATGTTCAGTGGATGACCGCCGGCAGCGGCATCATCCATCAGGAGATGCCCAAGGGCGATCCCGCGGGCCGTATGCACGGGTTCCAGCTCTGGGCGAATCTCCCGGCCGCGCTTAAAATGACGGCGCCGCGCTATCAGGAAGTCAAAGCGCCGGATATCCCGCTGGTCACCGACGACGACGGCACCGGAGTCCGCATCGTCTGCGGCACGTTCTGGGGCAAAAAAGGCCCGGTCGAGGGAATCGCGGCCGACCCGATCTACATCGATGTGTCCGTACCCCCGGGACTCCGGAAAACGCTTCCGGTCGAAACGACGCGGCACGCGTTCGCCTATGTTTTCGCCGGATCCGGAACCTTCGGGAATGCCTCCGGACCGCTGCCCGTACGAACGGATGAAGTGGGATCGAACCGGGCGCCCGCCCTCGAAGCGGGAAACCGGTCGCTGATTCTCTTCGATCGCGGCGATGAAGTGACCGTGCAGGCTGGGCCGGAGGGTATCCGATTCCTCCTGGTCTCCGGAAAGCCGCTGGAGGAACCGGTCGCCTGGCGCGGCCCGATCGTCATGAATACGCAGGACGAACTCCGGCAGGCTTTTGCCGAGCTCGACCGAGGAACCTTCCTCAAGGGCTGACCGGCTTTGGCAGCCTCCCGGTGGGCGGCTGTAGCGTTCCTGGGACACTCTGTCTCAATCTTGTGTCGGGCGGAAACGCCGCGTACGTGCGATTTCCGCCTAACCCTTCTGTCTGCATCAGATGGAATCGGTCCGAAACATGCCTTCCGGATTTCGTAGTTCACGTGTATTCATCGATGTCCAGACTCATCGGCCTGCTCTCCATCCTCTGCGCCTGCTCCCTGGCCCCGGCAGTTACTCTCCAGAAATTGACCCTCGACGAGATGGCGCAGAGCGCGACGGCGGTGGTTCGGGCGCGCGTGACCGGCTCTTTCGCCAGCCTCAACGGATCAACGATTTATACGCATTACAAGCTGCAGGTGTCCGAAACATGGAAGGGGATTCCGGCCACTGAGGTGGTGGTCCCGGGAGGCGTGGCGGGCGGCTACCGGCAGTCTTTTCCGGGCATGCCCACTCTCCAGCCGGGCACGGACTACGTACTGTTTCTATGGACCTCTCCGGCCGGCGTTACCAACCTTGTGGGCCTGAGCCAGGGAATCTTCAACGTGACGCAACTTCGCGGAGGTGACGTCGAGGTCAGCCGCGCGGAAATCGGGGAGACGATGCTCGACACGGCGGGTCACAGGGTGAAGGACCACGCGATGCGCATGCGGTTCTCAGACATGAAGACACATGTGATGCGGACGATGAGCGCGAGGGCGACGGCCAAATGAAGCGTCTTGCTCTTTTCGCCGCGCTGGTTGCCGCAGCGCTCCCAGCCTCTGCCTATTACCACTTCGTCCACTACATAAACGGCGCCAGCGTTCCCGAAAAGTTCGACCTCACGGCCCTCCCGAACAAGACCGTGACGGTCTTCGTCTCCGAAGACGGGCCGCAGGCCTACTCCGCGACCGATACGTTCAACTCGGTGCTCAGCCAGATCCGTCAGGCAACGCTCGTGTGGAACGGCGTCGCCACTTCCGATCTGCGCGTCGCCTTCGGCGGACTCGAAAACAGCACTACCCAGCAGAACACTCCGGGGGTGGACGTGGTGTTCGAAGATTTGCCGCCCGGAGTCTACGGTTTCGGCGGTCCCACCTCCCGTCCTGTCCCGGTGGCCGCCCCCGATGGATCGACACTCCTGCCGATCGTCCGCTCCGCCGTGCATCTCAATCGCAACCTGACGGTGCTCCCCGGCCCCAGCTTCGAGGAAACGTTCTTCATGACCACGGTTCATGAAATGGGACACGCGCTCGGGCTGCAGCACACTTTCACTTCTTCCACGATGTCGCAGGCCACCACACGCGCCACCACGCTCAGCCATCCGATCGATAACGACGACATCGCCGGCATTTCGGTGCTTTATCCGAATGGGGGTCTGGCGCAGTTCGGCAGCATCGCGGGACGCATCACCGCCGGCGGCCAGGGAGTTCATCTCGCGTCGGTCGTCGCCATCCGGGTGGGCGCCGGAGCGGTCAGCGCAGTAACGAACCCCGACGGCACATTCCGGATCGACGGCATTCCTCCCGGGCCTTACTTCGTCTACGTGCACACGATGCCGCCTGATGCGGATATCGAAGGACCCTGGAACGCCGATGGCACTGTTGCCGCGCCGACCGGGCCGGTCAATTCACTCTTTTATCCGGGCACGACCAGTCTGGCGCTCGCAACGCCAGTGTCCGTTCGGGCCGGGGCTGTCACGGAGGGGATCGACATCGCCACGGCCGGGCGTTCCGTAGTGTCCCTGTATGACGACGTCGTTTATTCCTACTTCAACAACAACACGATCGGCCCGATACAGCCGGCTTTCGTGAACATGTTCGGGGGCCCGGCGACGGTGGTCGCATCGGGCATCGGACTGGGCGCCAACGGCCAGGCTCCGGGTCTCGGGGTGCAGTTTATCGGAAGCTCGGTTGCGATTCTGCCCGATGGCGTCCGGCCCTACCAGGCTTCGAACGGCTTCACCTACGTTGCGCTCGACCTCGGGTTCCCGGTTGGCTCGCAGCCAGGTCCGCAGCACGTTGTTTTTACAACGCCCGACTACATGTATGTGCTGCCTTCAGGCGTCGCTCTCACTCAAAGCCCGCCCCCCACAGTGGCTGGTGTCAGCGACAACGGCGACGGCACGGTGAGTATCGCCGGCACGAACTGGGCCCCGGATACTCTTCTCTATTTCGACGGACTGCCCTCCTCGATCCTCGCGCTTGACTCAAAGGCCGGAACTGCGGTCGTCGTGCCGCCCCCCGGCGCCAGCGGCCAGCAGGCGACCCTGACGGCTTACAACCCGGACGGGCAGAACTCGCAACTGGTCCAGGCTTCCACTCCCGTCACGTACACCTATGGAATCGCGCCGGCGCCCGCGATCACGTCGATTAACCCCGCTTCTCTGCCCGCCGGGGCGGAGGCGAGCATCGATATCACGGGCAGCGGATTCACGTTTATCCAGGGCCTCACCACCGTCGGCTTCGGCACGAGCGATATCCTGGTGCGGAGGGTTTTCGTGCTGGACCCGAATCATCTGCAGGTGGACGTCTCGGTTTCACCGAATGCCGCGCTGTCGAATCCCGATGTCAGCGTGATTTCCGGCTTCCAGGTGGCGACGGCGCCGGCCGGTTTTCAGATCGCCGCTGCGATTCCGGGGCTGCCGGTCGTCGTCCCTGTTCTGCAGAATGGCGTCTCTGGCCTCACCGGAGCTTATCCCGGCGCTGTTGTCAGCGTTTACGGCTCGAACCTCGACCTGACGGATGCGCCTGTG
>CAZXCO010000370.1:0-17938 GCA_964639095.1 uncultured Solibacteraceae bacterium | reverse complement strand
CAGGCGCGGCGAAACTCCTCGCCGTAGAGGTCGGGGAAGTGCGGAACCTTCTCCGGATCGAAGAGCGACCAGACGCCATCGGCCTCCACCCGTTCCATAAACAAATCCGGGATCCAGTGCGCGAGATTCAGATTGTAAGTGCGGCGCGCCTCATCGCCTGTGTTGTCGCGCAGTTCGAGAAACTCTTCCACGTCGGCGTGCCATGTCACCAGGTAGACGCAGCAGGCGCCCTAGCGTATGACTCCCTGATTTACGGCAGAGACGCAAGAGACGAGTGTCTTCAGCCACGGGACGATGCCGTTCGAATTGCCGTTCGTCGCCCGGATCAATGAGCCCCGCGAGCGAACGCGATGATACGCAAGGCCGATCCCACCGGAAAACTTCGACAGCATCGCGACATCCTTGTAGCGGTCGTAGATCGATTCGAGATGGTCTTCCGGAGAATCCAGCAGGAAACAGGAGGACATCTGCGGGTGCGTCGTGCCGGAGTTGAACAGCGTGGGTGAGCTGGGCAGATACTCCAGAGCCGCGAGAAGCCGGTAGAAGCCGATCGCCTCGGGAACCGCCTGCGATAATCCGCAGGCCACGCGCAGGAAGAAATACTGTGGTGTTTCGATGACCGCCCTCGACGCGGGATCCTTGAGCAGGTAACGGTCGTAGATGGTCCGGATGCCGAAGAACTCGAATCGATCGGATTGCGCATCGTCGATTGCGCTGTTGAGTTTGCGGGCGTTCGCGCGGACGAATGCAGCGGTCTCGCCGGAAACAAGGCCTGCCCGGAATCCTGCTTCGATCGACTGCGAGAACGAAAAAATGTTCTGATTCTGGACTTCCTTTTCGATGAAGCGCGTGAGCAGCCGCGCGGCGAGGCGCGAATATTCCGGCTCCTCGGCGATCAGCGACGCAGCCGTCTGAATCGAGAGCGAATCGAGTTCTTTCGTGGTGGACCCGTCGTAGAGTCCGCCGATCGTCCGGATGGCCACGCGCATCGGGTCCACGCCCGACAGGCCGACCGAACTTCTTTCCACCGCCCGAATGATCTTGTCCACCATCACCGGTTCGAGCGAGCCGTTGCGCTTCTTCACCCGCATGCTGGTGGGGGGAATCCCGGCGTGAATGCCCGGGATCAGTTCCGGATGTTCGGGGATTGCCGTTGTTGCCACTGTGCACCTTTCCGCCACGCGGGAGCACGGGTCAACAACACCGGGGGAGCGGAATCCCTCAGTGCAGTCGGCGCAGCCCTTCCCTCGAGGCTCGCGATCGTTCGGCGCTTTTGCGCCGGCTTCGGCAGGTCTTCGGACTTGCAGGCCCGGACCGGCGAATCGGTCCACCTGATCGCCACTGCTTCCCAGCCGGCTTACGAACCGGCCAGTGCTTTCCATGTGGCTTTCGTTCCTGCTTACCGCTGCGGGGCAGTTCCGGATTCACACCGGGTTCCCTTTTGACTCCGCTATGGGAGACCGACAGCAGAATCAATATACGGGGTATGGAGACAATATGTCAACAACAGATTGTGGTCAGGTTCCTTGACGAAGGCGAAAACGGCATCCCGTGTCCCGGATCACACGTTGGCCCAAAGATAGGCTCGTCTGGAAGTCCGATAGTTTGACCACCCTGCCAATCCGCCATAACCTTACTTTTTTAACTTCTTGACGCCGACCTGCAAAATCGCTCCGAGCCGCCCGCGAGCGCCAATCCGTCTCTTCGCGGATGCGCCGCTGGTCCCACTGCTGCTGGTTGCCAGTGGCTTCGCCCTTTATGTCAGCGCTTCAGCCATAGCCGCAAGCGGTCAACCGGCGATGGCTCCGGGCGCTCTTGCGCGCGTTGCCGTGTTCCACTCCGATGTAAAGAGCCGTACAGGTCTCGAATTTACGTTCCGGGAGTGGGACATCCTGCGCTCTGCGCCCGGCGGCATCGAGGATCTCTCGGCGGTGACATATGCGCCGGTGCGTCTTTGGATCGCGGGGGCGGAGCGCATCCTTCCCGCGGCTTTCGTCAGCGCCGGCTATTTCACGGCCTCGGGAACACGGATCGAGCAGGGGGACGGTCTCTCCTGCGCCCCGGACAACGACGTTTCCGGCTGTGTCGAAGCAGTCGCCAATCCGCGGTACATACCGGGCGAGCCATCGATGCTGGTGGTCAATGGCCGGTCCGTGCCAATCCGCGGCCTTGCGCTTCCCGGCCCCGATTCCACGGAAGCTTCCATGGAAGCCCCGGCGGTATGGATTCCGCTCCGGGCAGCGGCGCTGTTCCTTGGTCAGGACTGGATCGGCGGTCGCGACAACCACATGCTGTCGATCGTCGGGCGGTTGCCGGCGCCGTTCGATACCGGCGGCGCCGGCCGTCGATTACAGCAGGCTCTCGAAAGGTCCGGGCCGAATGAGATGGCCGCGGCGGCGCATGTGACCGTGGCTCCGGCGGAGCGTTCGGAACTGATGTCCCGCCTGCGGCTGAGCGGGAAGGGCTCCGCATTCGTGGTGAATTACGCGCCGTGGCTCGCATTGATCCTGATGATTCTCTGCGCGGGGGCCGCCACACTGTTTGCTTTGAGATCGAAGCAGAAGCGTTTCTTCCGGGCTTCTGCCTCCGCGCTCGCGCTGGCACTTGCGGGAAGCGCGGTGGGCATTCTGCTTGCTGCATTTTTGCTGAAAATTTTCGGCATTCTGGCCGCGATGCATGCCCTGCCGTTCCGTTCACCGGCGCCGTCAGTGCGTGCCGCGATGCTGGCGCTGTCGCTCTGCGCTGTCGCCTGCCTGGCCGCCCGCCTGGCGGCAGCGCCGCTCCGGAGACGCGTGGGGCCGTCTATCCGCCGTCTTTCGATCGGCGCCGGAACCGGCTACTTCATCCTTGCCGTCTCCGTGATCGTGCTTGTGGCAATGCGCGCCGCCAACGGGATTTTCGTCGGGGACTTCTGGGATCACAGCGCAGCCATTCGGGAACTGGCGGCCCACCCGTTTCATCCTTCGAATCCCGTCTTCCGCCTGTCCGCGCCGCACCAGTTTTTTTCTCCTTATTCGCTGGCGCTTGCTCTTCTGTCTCGTTGGTCGGGTCTCACCGCGCCCGACGTTCTTCGCGCCGCTGGCGTGGCAAACGTCTGCGCGCTGCTGGGGTTCTTTTACCTCTTCGCCAGACGCATGTTCGGGACCGCGGCTAAGGCGCTGTATGGGATGGCGTGCATCCTGTTCCTCTGGGGACCTGGCGCCTGGCTGCACAGTGGTTTCCTGCATTTCAATTCTCTGGTGGAAACCGCCGGTTATCCCGCTACGCTGGTGTCCGCCCTGACGTTTCTCGTCTGGTATGCGGCCGTCGTGTTCCAAAACCGCCTGCGCTGGATGCTGCCGGTGCTCCTGGCGGCTGTGCCGTTTTCGCTGATCAGCCATCCGCTGACCACGATCGCAATGCTCGTTGGCCTTGCGGCAATAGCGTGCGGGCGGGAATACCCCAATCGCGCCCGGCTCGCGATTGCCCTCGCGATCGCTGTGGCCTTTGGAGCCGCAGCCTGGTGGCCATTGTTTCCGATCTTTGATCTCACGGGCCAACCCGCCCGGCTGAATGCGGATGCGGAATGGCTCTACTCGAATCTGCCCGCGATTGCGGTCCGCACATTGCCCGCGCTCCTTGGAATACCACTGGCGGTCCGCCGGTTGCGTCGCGATCCCCGCGGTTTCACGGGTCTGACCTTCGCCGGTCTTCTGGCCATCTATCTCTATGGGGGATTGACCGGAAGATATATCTACGGCCGCGTCCTGCCTTTTCTGATTCTGATGCTGCAGTTATTTATCGCGGACTGGCTCGCTTCAGCCGCCTTCTCGATTTCCCGCAGGATGCGCGTGCTGCAGCGGGCCGTTGTGGCTCTTCTGCTCGTTTGCGGCCTGACCGCTGCCCCGGGCATCGCCGGCTGCCTGCCCGTCTGGCAGAATTCGTACGGCGATTTTCAGTTCCTCTCTTCTTACGTTAAACCTTCCGATGTCGTTCTGGCCGATGAGCAGACCAGCCTGAAGGAGCCATCATTCGGGGGCCGGGTTGTCGCATTTACGGGCGGACACACGATCAACTTCGTGCCTGACGTCGGCGCGCGCGACAGCGACCGGCAACTGTTCTTCCAGCCCTCGACGACTTTTCCGGCGCGCCGGAAGATTATCGAAAAATACGCCGTTGGATATGTGCTGATCAATCGGAGAGAAGTTGCGGAATGGCCCGAGATTCTGGAAGAAACCGAACGCCTCGGGCGGATTCTGTACTGGAATGGGGATATGATTCTCGTCAAGGTTCGCAGTTGAAATCGCGATTTTCCGGGATGGCATTATGTATGATGTTCGTTCTGAAATGATTCAGACTGGTGGCGACGCGGCGCGGGCATCTGTCGCGGTCATTATTCCCTGCTACAACGAGGAAAGGACCATCGGGCGCGTAGTGCGCGATTTCCGCGTCGCGCTGCCGTGGAGCCGGATCTTTGTTTACGACAACAATTCGAGCGATGGCACGGTGCGCGCCGCCGAGGCTGCCGGTGCGATTGTGCGGCGTGAAACGATGCAGGGCAAGGGGCATGTCGTCCGGCGTATGTTCAGCGATATCGAGGCCGACGCCTACGTCATGGTCGATGGCGACGATACGTACGACGCTTTCGACGCCCCGGGGATGGTGGATCGGGTGCTTCGCGACGGAATCGACATGGTAGTCGGGAGGCGCGTGGATTCCGAGACCGCAGCCTACCGGAGCGGCCACCGTTTCGGAAATACGCTGCTCACGCGAACCGTCGGACTGTTGTTCGGGAACGAGTTGCAGGACATGCTTTCCGGATACCGGGTCTTCTCCCGCCGCTTCGTCAAGACCTTCGCCGTTTTTACTCCCGGATTCGAAATCGAAACGGAGATGACCGTGCATGCCCTGAATCTGCGCCTTCCGGTGGAGGAGATCCCCTCGCGCTACAAGTCCCGCCCGGAAGGCTCGACCAGCAAGCTTCGTACTTACCACGACGGCTCGCGCATTCTGCTCACGATTTTCAATCTCATGCGCGGCGAGCGGCCGCTGCTCTTTTTCACGATCATTTCCTTCGTGCTGTGCGCCGCTTCGCTGCTGCTGGGCTATCCGGTGGTGGTCGAATTTCTGCGCACCGGTCTCGTGCCCCGGTTTCCCACCGCGATACTCGCGACGGGGCTGGCGATTTTGTCCGCGTTGAGTCTGGCCTGCGGATTCACGCTGGACACCGTGACACGCGGCCGGCGGCTGGCCACGAAACTTGCCTATCTCGCGATTCCGCGCTGGTCCCCGGACGAAACACGCGCCTGGGAATCAACTTCCGAACCGCAACTGCATCCAGCCGAGAAGCGCGAATCCCACGGCCACGGCGACGCGTAACGCGACCGCTCCTTTGCCCGCGCCCTGGAACAGGTGAACAATCGCGAGCAGCAGGAAGCCCACGCCGATGCACAGGTACCACCAGCCCCAGTGTCTCGACTGAAAACGCCGCACGACTCTATTGTCGGGCACGGTCCTGAGGAACGGGCAGGTAGCGTGACGCGAACTCGATGAACGTGGGCCAGTTCGGCGCCGGCGTGTGCCCGCCCGAATGCTGCCGGAAAGCCAGATCGCCCTCGATCAGAGCCGTTTCGATGGGGGGAAATTCGGTGGCGCCGAGATCCTTTTTGCCGAGCAGCCTGTAGACCGGGCCCGCGCCCACCGCTGCGAGAAACATGCCTTTCGCATCCACCCAGCCATCGCCGCTGGTTGCCCCGGCGCCGATGAATACCGGGCGCGGAGCGCAAAGCGCGATGAGTTCGTGCGCATCGACGGGAAGGTTATCCCAGTGCAGAGGGCCGGCGTACTTCAGAAAGTTGCCCGCCATCCAGTGGCATTCATTGGGGGCCGCGAGATTCTCCACCAGTTCGCCCCAGTTGCGGCGATTCAGCTTCAGACCGCCCTCGCCCGAGGAACTGATGTAAGCGATCGCGAACCGCTGGTCGTACGCCATCGCGACCGCCGCAGCCTTCCCATAGCGCGAATGTCCTGCGATCCCGACGTGCTTCGCATCGACGGCCTTGTCGGTTTCGAAATAATCGAGCACGCGCCCGGCGCCCCACGCCCAGGCACGCAACGCGCCCCAGTCGTCCACTTTGCGCGGCTGGCCTTTGTTGACCAGTCCGACAATACCGGCGGTCAAACCGGCCCCGTTATCGGCCTGCACGCTGCTGGTGGATAAAGTTGCATAGCCCCAGCCTTTCGCGAGTACCTGCGCCTGCCACGACGGTCCCGCAGGAGCCGTTCCCGTCCGCGCCGTTCCGCCCTCGCGTCTGCGGGGAGGTCCGCCGGCATTCAATTCGAGAATCACCGGTACGGCGTGCCCCGCATTGGCCGGCGTGCTCAGTGTAGCGACGATGTCCACAGTGATCTGTGGATACCTCGAGTTGTCAACGTGGCCGGTCAGGTGCTTCGTGACCACGGGCACGCCACCCACGGTCTCCTCGGCGGTACCGGCCACCCCCCACTTTACGGCGGGTACGTCTTTGGGAAGCCTGCCATAGACCTCGCGGTCGAAGTCCTCGACGATCTCCGGACGCCTCTTTGCCCACCATTCTTTGGCGGTGCGAACGCGCTTGCGGTTTTTCAGGAGCAGCGGGTCCGGCAGTTCCGGATAGGGATTCGCCTTCGATTCGTCGTAGTTTGCGTAGTTCGGGGCCTGAGGATTACTGCCGTTCGCGCCGCCGCGCAGCGACGCGATGTGCAGAAGGTCCATCAATCGCTGGCGGTCCTGCCCGGCGGTGAGCCGCACAGGCGGCGATGCGGCCGTCGCCAATGCTGTCAACACCAGCGCTGTCAAAGCAGGAACGGCGGAATGCCATGGGCGCATTTGAAGCCGATTATATGTTTCTTCACCGCAGCGCAGCCAGGAGATCGCCCGTCTGCCGCAGGACGTTCAGCCGCGCGCGCTCGGAGTTGAACTGCGCATCGTAAAACGCGATCCACTTTTCGTTTTCGTTGAACCGCGCTTCCTCGACCTGCCGCAGCGACGCGCGCCCCTCGCCCATCTGTGCCAGAAGCACGGAAAGCTGAGACCGGGCCAGGTCGAGGTCGGCCTGCGCGAGTTCCCGCGCGGCATCGGTCTTGCGAATGTCCTGATAGCTCTGGTGGAGGTCGAGAGCGATCCGGCTGCGTGCGGCTTCCACCTCTGCCCGGATATGCATCCGGTCGTTTTCGGCCTGCGCGATCTGCGCGCGTACGCCGCTGCCGACGAAAACCGGCACCTGAATCGACGCGCCGATCTGGCCGTTGTGGCGCTGGAACCGCGAAAAGTACTGGTCGTAATGACTGTATCTGGTCAGCAGCGCGTATTGCGCCACCAGATCGATGCTGGGCAGCCGCTGGGCCTTGTCGCCCTTGATCTCAAGCGTTTTCGCGGTGTAGTTCGATTCCAGCCGCTTGATTTCCTTGCTTGAGCTGAGCGCGGCCTGGAGCGCTGCTTCTTCGGTCGCGGGGATCGGTTCGGTCACGCCGTCCTCTGCCGCGGGAATCACCGAATCTTCGGCGCTGTATCCGAGCGTTACGGCCAGGTTGCGCGAAGCATAGTCGCGATCGCTCTGCAAAACGACCAGACGCTGTTGCGCACGCAGCAGGTTGACTTTGGCTTCCTGCGCGGTCACCGGCAATTCGCGGCCCTCTTCGACGCGCGCCTGAAGAGTATCGAGAACTTTCTGGAGGCTTTCGACCTGCTTTTGCGCCGAATCGGCGAGGCGCCCCGCCCGGTCCGCATCGATATAGAGGGACGCGACGCGGTAGGCGATTTCGTCAGTCTTCTCGCCGGTGGCGAATCCGGCCCCGCGGGCCGATTCCCTCGCCTGCTTCACCGCGTAGCTCTGCGGCATGTTGAAGAGGTACTGGTTGCCCTTCGCCTCGAAGGCGGCGGGCGCCGATCCTTCAATGCTGAGCGGGAATCCATTGCTGTAAGCGACGCCGCTGCCCACGCCAAGCCGCGGCGTGAACGGTCCGTGCGCCACGCGGACGCCCAGTTGCGCCTTCGCCTCATCGAGGCGGGCCATCAGGACCTCGGGGTTCTGAGCCAGCGCCCGGGCAACCGCCTGCTTCAGCGTTAGAGTATGGGTTTCAGCCGATAGAAAAGGAGCGGCTGAAACTGCGGCCGCCAGCATGAATACGATTCTGCGCATGAACTATTCGTAGCGCAAGGCCTCCGTTGGGTTCAAGCGAGAAGCGCGGCTGGCGGGGAGCATCCCGAAAATCAGCCCCACCAGACTGGATACTCCGAACGCGATTCCGATGGACCACGTGGAAATCGGAATCCGCAGATCGACGAAATACTGCACGCTGAGTGGCAGCGCAACGCCCGCAATGATGCCGATCGCGCCTCCCGCGACGCTGATCAGAATCGCCTCGGTCAGAAACTGCATGAGGATCTCATTGCGCGAAGCGCCCACAGCCATACGGATGCCGATTTCGCGCGTTCGTTCCGTAACCGTCACCAGCATGATGTTCATGATGCCGATTCCGGAGATGACCAGCGCGATGGCCGAGACCAGCACGAGCACGAGACTCAGAATTTCAGCGATGCTTTTCGCGGCATTGAGAATGCCGGTAAGATTCTCCACTTTGTAAGATGCGCCCGCCCGGTGGCGGCTCTGGAGAATCTCTTTTACCTGTTCGGTGACGGCTTCCACCTGATCGGCGGAACGTACCTGCACGTACAGCGGATCGATGCGTTCCACGCTCATGAAATACTGCTGCACCGTGATCGGAATCAGCAGCGTTTCGGCGTTCAGCTCCGACTGCCCGAAGCTTTCCACTTTTTCCTTGAACGTGCCGATGACGGTGAACTGCAGACCGTGGATCTTGATCGTGTGGCCGGGCGCCGCCTCCGTGTTGCCATAGAGCCGCTTTGCCAGCTTCTGCGTCATCAGCACGACCTTCTGGTGAAGGTCCACATCGCTCGCGTCGAGGAAACGGCCGGAAAGGACTACGAGGTTGCGGACCGGCTGGTAGTATTCGTCGGAGCCGATGACCAGAATGCGCTCTTCTTTACCGTTGATGAATGTCGAATCGTAGTTGCTCTCGATTCCCGTGGCGGCCACGATCCGTCCGCCCAGCTGCTCGCGAACGGCCTGCACATCGGCGATCTTGATGAAATCCGCATTGACTTCGGCCGAGGACGCCTGCGTTCCCACTTCATATGAGGCGAAGATCATGTTCGATCCCACGCCTTCGATCTGTTCCAGAATATAGTTCTGGCTCGTGAGCGAGATCGTGACGACCAGAATCACGGAAGCAGTGCCGATCACCATCCCCAGACCGGTAAGAAACGACCGGACAAGGTTCTGGCGAAGGGCCTGCAGGCTGAAGCTCAGGGCTTCGCCGAGCTGCACGGGCTAAGTGCCTTCGGCCTTTCTGAGAAGGTCGCGGGCTTCCCAAACTGGAGGGTCGTGCGGCGTGCGATTGTCGGCGTCGATGTATTTTCTCAGCAGATCGCGGGCCTGATCCATGTTGCGCCTGGCCTTGATGTAGGAATCGGCGCGGGCGAACAGAATCTGGGGCGAGCCGGGCGCCACACTTGCGGCCTGGTGAAAGACCTTCTCGCTTTCGTCGTAGCGGCCGCGGCGGGAGAGAAACTTCGCCAGTTCGACGAACACGCCGGGTTTGTGAGGTTCGGCCTGCACGGCGCGCCGAAGGTTTGCTTCAGCGCTCACGAACTCCTTCTTCTTTTCGTCGAGGCGGGCCTTTGCGAGATAGCCGCCGACAGGATCGTACTTCTCGAACTGTGGCAGAAGGGCGGCGGCTTTATCGACCCCGCCCCCGACGACTCCCGGCGCAGCCATGTAAAAGTCGAACAGGTCCCCCAGCGCTTCCGGATTGGACGGATCCAGCTTCACCGCCTTCTCGAAACTCTGGCGTGTTTTGTTTGCGTATCCGAACGCCGTCAGAGGAAACGATGTCTGGGCCCGGAGTCCCCAGGCGCGGCCGAGCCAGGTCTGGATCATGGAGTCTTTCGGATCGAGGGCTGCGGCTTTCTCGAGAGAGTCGGTCGCCTTCTTGAACTCCCCCTGCATGAAGTAACACTGGCCGAGCAACTCCAGGTTTTCCGCATTGGCCGGAGCGCGGCGCAGGGCGGCGATGGCGGCGGAGTAGTCGCCATGGTCGTAAAGATTTCGTGCGTCGACCGGAGGTGCACCATCCGCGGCGGAAAGCAGGCCCGTCAGGAAACAGATCAGAATTACAGTACGCACGTGCTATCCATCTGAAGATCTCGTATTACCCGGCTGTGGCCGCCGGCTCTTCTCCCTTCTTCAGTCGATGAGATCCGGGCCGGCGGGGTTTCAATTTCCGGGCCTCGAATTGCGCGCGAACATGCGGAAAACCTCCGCGATCGCGATCCAGAGATTCACAATACCAATGCCGCTGATGCAGCCCCGGACATAGCTGTTATTCCAGAATGAGTGCCACGTGGTCAGAACGCTGCCGGGAACCGCCCAGGCGAAGTAGTTGTCGCTCCACCCCGAGGTCCACGGGTAGATGAGAAGGAACAGGCCGAGTTCGAAGCAGAAGATGATGAACAGCACCGAACTGAGACGCCGGAACCAGCCGGGACCGGGCGGGATGCCGGGTGAACCGGGGGCGTCCGTCGCCGGGACCGGCGCGGAACCGGATGCCACGGTTGGTTCGTCGCTCATAGGCAGTGAGCTCAAGCGGTAGCGAACATCTCCATCTGGCGGTCCCGGGGGAGCGGCGAGAACAACGCGTGCCGCCGTACAGGTTCGAAACTGAACCGGTGCAGAGGGGTCGGACCGTGGGTCCGTATCGCCGCCATGTGTTCGGGGCACTGGTATCCCTTGTGGTTTCTCAGACCGTACTCGGGATAAAACTTGTCCCACTCCCGCATCAGGGAGTCGCGGTAAACCTTGGCGATGATGGAAGCGGCGGCAATGGCGTGGCAGCGCTCGTCGCCCTGCACCAGAGGCTGCTGGGGCAGGGGCAGGTCGAGAGGAACGGCGTCCACCAGCACGAAATCCGCTGCGGGCTGCAACTGCTGAACAGCCGTTTTCATCGCCAGCCTCGATGCTTCGTAGATGTTGATGCGGTCGATTGTGGCGGCGTCGACCGCCGCTACGGACCAGGCGATGGCGCGTTCGCGAATCCGCTCGGCGAGCACCTCACGGCGCTCCGGTTCAATTTGTTTGCTGTCGTTGAGTCCGCGAATGGCAGTGCCGGGCGGCAGGATGACGGCGCCGGCTACGACAGCGCCGAACAGAGATCCACGCCCGACTTCATCCGCGCCGGCGATGTATTGAAAACCGCGAGCCCGCAATTCCTGCTCCAGAATGCCCTGGCATTTCCAGCGCCTGTTCTTCCGATTTCGGGCGGGTAAATTTCGAGTGGAATCGATTTCCTGACGATCTCTCGCGGCGCGGGCCATGAGTTGCCCTGCGGTGTGATCAGGTGCGTTCCTTGAGGCGAGCCGCTTTACCCTTCAATCCCCGGAGGTAATAGAGCTTCGCCCGCCGGACTTTTCCGGTTCGGACCAGGTCGATGTGATCGATGATGGGCGCGCTCAGCGGAAAAATGCGCTCAACCCCATGGCCAAAGCTGACCTTGCGCACCGTGACGGTTTCGCCGAGACCGGTGTTCTTGCGCGCCAGCACGGTGCCTTCGAATACCTGAATGCGCTCCTTTTCGCCTTCCTTGATCTTGACGTGGACTTTAATCGTGTCACCTGGACGGAAAGCCGTCAGATCCGTACGGCGGTTTTTATCGACAAATTTCTTCAGCAACGCATTCTGCATCTCTGGAACCTTCTGGTGGGTTAATTCTTTATCCTACTACACGCCCGGCACGATCCGGGTTCGAAGCCGCGCAGGTCCTTAGAGCAGGCGGCCCCGCAGAGCCGTTCCGTTGAGCATCTGGACCATTCTGTCGATCAGATTCTGCGGAATTCCCGCGTGAATCGAGATCGAACGGCCCTGCTGATCGACGGTGATTCCGTCCCACGCCTTCAGCAGTTCGGGCTGGTCTTCCGGAACATTCAAGCGCCCCAAACCGACCATGCCGCGAACGGCGTCTCGCAGGTTGGCGGCCTCTTTCTCAGTTGCCGTGACGCCGTGCACTTCGGCGTGCAGACCGGCCGCGAAATCCGCCTGGAACCAGGTATCCTCGAGCCCGCGAAAGATCTTCGAAAAGTCGATCCCGAGACCGGCCGCCGGCGGATGATCGGCGAGGAAATTCCCGGCGCCGGTGGAGACTCCCCAGAACTGCGTCTGCGGGCTGATGCCGGCGGCCTTCGACAGCAGCGGGCGTGCCGCTGTGTGCGAGCCGGATGTCCATTCGTCGAGCGCGGCTTCCAGCACAGGAAGCTCTCCCGCCGCCGCGAGAGTGGAGTCGAGAAAGCAGAATCCGCTGCTGCCCGTCCGCCAGATATCGTACTGCCCGTGCCGTGACCGGCGAGCATTTTTCAAGGCCGCGGGATTCGGATGGAAGGTGCCCCGGGCCAGCATAACGCTGCCCCGAGCCGTGGATGCCAGGAGGAGTTCGCGCACGTCGCGGAGGGGATCGAAACCGGTCTCTGCCGCGAACTGATCCACCTGAGTCAGGCTGCGTGAGGCGACCATCCTCCGGTAGAGGTCGGTTTGTTTGATCTGGTCCATGCGGGCGCCCACCAGACTGGTGGCGCCGGACGGGACCATGCGCTCGAGCACGTTATCCACACGGGGTTGCGCCAGAGCCGCCGAGGCGAATGCAATAAAGGTCAGGAAGCACGATAACCGCACTCAGAAACTCCTCCGCTGGAAACGCCAGAGCCCAAAGCCCAGGATTACAGCGCCGAACAGCGCCGTGCTCCAGACCGGCATCCAGCTTCCTACGGGTTGATTGAGAATCAGCCGCCGGATTATCAAGCTGATGTCGGATGTCTTCGGCAGCACGTAATAGAGAACCCGCACCACATTGCGCGACCATTCCGAGCTGAGCAGCCGCTCGATGGTGGCCTTCTGCGCCAGAATCGGCGTAATAATCATGATCGCAAATGTGACCATGATGGCGACGGCGGAACTGTCCCATAAAACTCCAACCAGCACCAGAACCGCGAGCAGGACCGAAAAGATAAAAATCGTGCAAAGACTCGATATCAGGAATCCCGCGCCCCACACACCGGTCTTCAGACCGAAGATCAGCCACGATCCGGCCACCAGATAAACGATGTTCGCCGCTACCACCAGAACGTTTCCCGCGTACCGGCCCAGCAGCAGGTGCGTGCGCGAGACGGGCTTCGAGAGCAGGAGCTCGATCCGGCCCGGTTCAAAAACCGCCGAGACCAGCCCGGCGGAGGCGAAGACGGCCAGAGCCATCCCCGCGAAATACAGGATCATCGCGATCACGCTCTGGGTCTGATAGACGAGCCCCTGCACATCGGTGCTCGGAGCGCTGCGGCCGAAGATGGTCACGGTGGCGATCGCTCCCTGCACCACGTCGATCCGCATGATGAACATCAGGAAAAGCAGGAGCGCGCTGCAGCACGCGAAAAAACCCCAGAAGATGCGCCGCGCAAATGCCTCCCGGAACGTATCGCGAATCAGAGCGAGCGTCGCGTTCAATGTCGTCGGGTTCATTGCGGCGGGGCTTCTACGGTCTTCATGAAAACTTCCTCGAGTGTGCTCCGGGTCCGGCCCAGCGATTCGATTTCGCACCCGTTCGTGCGGAGCTTGTCGACTGCTTCATTGGCTTCCGCGCGTGTCGCGAACAGCAGTCGCAGCGAGCCATTGTTCGAGCTGTAAGACCGGGCGCAGGCGCGCAGTTCCGATTCGAGCGCTTCGGGCACGTGAAGGCCTTCCACGTGGTAGCCGCTGCCACTGGTCAGTTCCTGAACCGAACCCGTGAGGGCGAGCTTTCCCTTCTGGATGATTGCGACCTCGCGGCAGAACAACTCCACTTCGGCCAGCAGGTGCGAATTGAGGAAGATCGTCACGCCCCGCTGTTCCAGTGTCTGCAGGACGTCGCGGATGTGTTTGCGGCCCACGGGATCCACGCCGTCGCTCGGCTCGTCGAGAACCAGAAGGCGCGGGGAATGCATCAGCGCCTGCGCGAGCCCCACGCGTTGCAGCATGCCTTTCGAATACTTGCCGAGACGCAGTCCCGATGCGCGCTCGTCGAGGCCGACCAGTTGGAGAAGCTCGGGGATGCGTTTGCGCCGTGTCGCGGGGTCCATGCCGGAGAGCGCGCCGTAGAAATCCAGCATGTCGCGCCCGGTCATGTAGGTGGGAAAGCGGTGGTTCTCGGGAAGGTACCCGATCGGCCGGCGCGCCTCCGTCTCGCGCGTGTCGCGGCCGAAGACCATGGCCCGTCCGGAGGTCTGGTGCGTGCACGACAGCAGCATCTTTACGAATGTAGTTTTTCCTGCGCCGTTTGGTCCAAGCAGGCCATAGGTCGATCCGGCGGGAACGTGCAGGGAGATGTCGTCAACCGCGCGAAGTTCGCGGCCGGAGAAGGCGCCGCGAAAGACTTTGGTCAGTCCTTCGGTTTCGATCGCATAATCGGGCACTCTATGAAAGGATAACGAACGCGGCAGGCATTTCGTTCGCCGGAGCCTCGTTCGCCGGTGCTTCAAAGAGACGAAGCGTCGAAGGGCCGCGGGAGCAACTCGGCGGCACGCAGGGTCTGCGACTCGCCTTTCAAATTCGCCAGCACGATCTCGACGTCGCCGCAAAACTCCCAGAGAATCTGGCGGCAGGCTCCGCAGGGTGGCGCCGGTGTGTCCGCATCGGCGACTACTGCCACGCGCCTGAAGCCTTTCGCGCCTTCGGAAATGGCCTTGAAAATGGCCACGCGCTCGGCGCACATGGTCAGCCCGTACGTGGCGTTCTCGATATTGCAGCCGGTATGGATCCGCCCGGAGTCATCCTCGACCGCGGCGCCTACTTTGAATTTCGAAAACGGCGCGCGCGCATTCTCACGGGCGTGAAGCGCGGCGGAGACGAGAGGGTTCATGTTGTTCCATGCCAGCCGCGCGCTACCCCAGACAGGGCAGTACGCGCCGCAGCAACTCCATCATCGCGCCCTGCGCGTGCTCCCCCACTCGCAGCACCTCCTCATGATCGAGCTTCTGGTCGGCCACCCCGGCGGCAAAGTTCGTGACGCACGAGATCCCGAGCGCCTTCATCCCCATGTGATTCGCAGCGATGGCTTCGAGCGCGGTGGACATTCCGACCAGATCCGCCCCGATTGCCCGGAGATAACGAATCTCGGCCGGCGTCTCGTAACTGGGGCCCGGAACCGCCGCGTAGACACCCTCCGGAAGCTCCAACCCGATCTCCCTCGCGGCGGCGCGCGCGATTTCGCGGTACCGCTTCGAGTAGACTTCGCTCATGTCCGGAAAACGCGGGCCGAGTGATTCCTCATTCGGTCCGGTCAGGGGATTCCGTCCCAGCAAATTGATGTGGTCGGAAAGCAACACCAGTTGTCCGGGCCGGTATGCGGGGTTCACCCCTCCGGCGGCATTCGTCAGGACGACCGACTCGACGCCGGACATCCACAGCACACGGACGCCGAAGACGACCTCTTCGGCGGTATAGCCTTCGTAGAGATGCGCCCGTCCGGCAAGAATGGTCACGGGCAGTTCGCCGATCCTTCCGGTGACCAGCTTCCCGGCATGCCCGGGCGCCGTGGAGGGAGGCCAGTGAGGAATCTCGTGATAGGGGATCGAGCATGAGTCCTCCAGAGAGTCCGCGAACGCGCCAAGCCCGCTGCCGAGCACCACGGCGTGGCCGGGGCGGAGCGTCATGCGCGACTCGATATACTCCGCCGCCGCGGCGATGGAAACAGTATCCGCGCTCAAAGCAGCATCCCCGCAATGCAGGCCGACATGAAATTCGCCATTGTGCCCGCGGCCACTGCGCGCATTCCGAGCCGGGCCAGATCCGATTTGCGGGTCGGCGCCAGAGCGCCGATTCCGCCCACCTGAATGGCGATGGAACTGAAGTTGGCGAAGCCGCAGAGCGCATAGGTGGCGATTGTGAAGGAGTGCGGATCGAGCTGACTCCGGATCTTGCCCAGATCGATGAACGCGATCAGCTCATTGGTGATCAGCCGCTCTCCGAGCAGCCGGCCGATCGACGCGCAATCGTGCCAGGAAACGCCCAGCAGCCATGCCACGGGAGCGAAAATCGTGCCGAGCAACTGCTCCATGGAAGAAGGAATCCAGGGGATGAGTCCGTGCGCCCAGCCGAAAACTCCGTCCGCCAGGGCGATCAACGCCAGAAATGCGATCAGCATCGCCGCAATGTTCAGGCAGGATTGCAGTCCGTCGCCGGCGCCCTGGGCCGCGGCGTCGATGAGATTCACCGCGCTGCTTTCAAACTTCACTTCCACTTTTCCGGCCGTCACCGGCGCGCCCGTCTCGGGCTGAAACATCTTGGCCAGCATGATGGTCGCCGGCGCCGTCATGATCACAGCGGTCAGCAGATGCTGAATATCCACGTGCGCCAGTTTTACATAGGCCGCCATCATGGATCCGGAGACGTGGGCCATCCCGCACACCATGATTGTGAACAGCTCCGACTCCGTCAGGGTGGCAAGAAACGGCCGGATCGTCAGCGGCGCTTCGGTCTGGCCCATGAAGATGCTGGCCGCGATGTTCAGCGACTCCGCGCCACTTGCACCCATGAACTTCTGCATCACGATCGCGAAACCCTTCACGATCCACTGCATGATCCCGAGATAGTAAAGAATCGAAAAAAAAGACGCGAGGAAGATGATGATTGGCAGGACCTGGAATGCGAACACCGCTCCCAGAGACCCGCTGGATCTGCCGAGAGCGTCGCCGAACACGAAAGCGCTGCCGGCTTCCGTGTAGCCCAGAATCGCGTTCACGGCTGCGGCCGCTGCCTGAAAGATCCCGCCGAAGCCGGTTCGCAGGACGAGGACGGCGAAGCCGAATTGCAGGCCGAGTCCCCAGAGTATGATCCGCAGTTTGATGGCGCTCTTCCGCCTCGAAGACAGCCATGCGACTGCCATGATGATGACGAGCCCGAGCAGACCAGTCAGGCGGCCCATCAGCCAGGGAACTCATCGCGGCGGGGCGGACGAACACCCCTTTGCGAACATTCGCGCGCGCCGAAGGCGCCGGCGCTTTTCAGACTGACTCGTGAAACCTGCACGTTTTGCGCCTCGCAAACCAGGCCTGGGCCGCGGAGTCCGTTCCGGAAATTTATCCGACGACTTCGAGAATCAGCTCCCGCTCATCCGGTCGCGCCCCGGAGATTCGGAATGCGTCTTCCACCAGTTCCGCGGCTTCATCGAGATTCTCTTCGCTTGTGTAATAGAGGCGGCAGAGCACCGATCCGGCATCCACTTTCTCGCCCGCCTTGACTTCCAGTATCACGCCAACCGCCGGATCGATCACGTCTTCCTTGCGACTACGCCCCGCGCCCATCATTTGCGAAGCGCGGCCGATATCGCCGGCCATGATGGCGCTGACGAAACCCGAGCGGGGTGAAGTGATCTCGCGCATTCCGGTCGCGTTCGGCAGCAATTCGAAACGGTCGAGCGCCTGAGAGTTTCCGCCCTGGGCCTCCACCACCTGCTTCAGCTTGCGGTAGGCGGAGCCGTCCATCAGCTTGTCTTCGGCAATCTTGCGCGCTTCGTCGAGCGTCGGCGCCACCTTGCCGAGGTGGATCATCCGCGCCGCCAGTTCGAGGCTCAACCGGGTCAGGTCGGCCGGGCCCGCTTTCTGCAGGGTCTGCGACACCTCCATTACTTCGAGGGCATTGCCGACGGCGTAGCCGAGCGGCTGATTCATATCCGTAATCAGCGCCTGTACCTTCTTGTCCAGGCGCCGCCCGATGCCCACCATGGCCTGAGCGAGCCGGCGGGCCTCGACCTGCTTCTTCATGAACGCGCCGTTGCCGACCTTTACGTCGAGCACCAGCGCATCGAGACCCTCCGCCATCTTCTT
>CAZXCO010000369.1:0-3889 GCA_964639095.1 uncultured Solibacteraceae bacterium | reverse complement strand
TCACCGGCACCGATGCGGCTTCGATCATGGCGCAGCACGATCCAATAGCGGCCCATTCAGCCGCCTCGGACCGCGACCGGATGCTCGTGACATTGGCGACCTATCGCGAGTAAAATCCAGTTGAGGGTCGGGGGCCCCTCGACGGGGAAGTGTTGAGCTAGCTGAATTATGGTATCCGATATGGCCGCGGCCGCCCTTCCTCGCCCCAACGAACGAATCGCCATTCTCTCCTTCGTCCTCGTTTTCCTCTGCGGCGTTGTCGTGGGAGCAGTCCTCATGACCTTCAGTGGGCACGCCCGTCTTCATGGAACGCCGCCGCCGGCATCCGGCCTGTCCATGTCCGTCACAGAATGGAAACAGGAGCTCAATCTCACGGACCAGCAGACGGTCCAGCTCACTTCGATCCTCGACGACTTTTCGCACTACTACGACAACGTGCTCGCTGACGGCAACAGCCGCATCATGCAGATCCTGAATCCCGATCAGCGCCGCCGTTTTGAACAGATGCTGCGGGAACACAGGAAGTAGGCGCCCGCCGGGAGATGTGCGAAACTAAAACCCGGCATGCGTTCGGCGTCGATTGGCAGTTCATTCCTGGTTCTGACTTCATCTCTGGTTCTGGCTTCGTGTTCCGGTCTTTCCTCCAGTAAGCAGCCCCTTATCTATGCAGCCGGCGACAAGGCGACCGTCGGCCCCCTGATTTACACACTCACCGACGCCCAGACGGCGGAGCAACTGGGCGACGATCCGAATTCCGCCCGCACTCCCCGCAACCGGTTTTACCTCATCAGGGTCAACGTCTCGAACTCCGGCAACGACGACCAGTCCATCCCGGCCATGACTCTGGTGGATGAATCGGGCGAAACCTATAACGAGATCGCGGACGGCACGGGCGTCGCAAACTGGCTCGGGGTCGTCCGGAAGGTGAGCGCGGCGCAAACCGAACAGGGCTATGTGGTCTTCGACGCGCCGATAAAGCATTATCGCCTGCGTCTCAATGACCCACTGGACGGCAGGGAGATTGCGATTGATGTGCCCGTCACCTTCGTTCGGGAGCGGGGCAGCGGTCTGCTCCCGGCACCGGCGTCGGCCGCCCCGACAGCAGAGGTACCGATCCCCAAAAAGAATTAGGCAGCAGAAGTATCAGGCAGGAAAATCTTTTATGCTGGCAGCAGTCGTCTTTGTGGTTCTGGCGCTCGCGCCTGCCCTCAACGCCCAGACCGCCGCCCGGAAGCTTCAGATCGTTCAGGCCGTTGTCTCCCAGTCGGAAGACGGGCCGGCGCTGGAAAACGGGCTGCTTTTCCAGCCCGGAGACATCGCTTACTTCAGTTTCCAGGCCGAGAACTATAAAGTCGGCCCCAACGGGAAGGTCCAGTTGATCGGGCACATTCAGGCCTTCGATCCCGCCGGGAAGCCCATTGTTCCGCGTGACGAGCAGATGATCGGCACTTCGCTGAGCGAAGAGGACAAGCACTGGAAGCCGAAACTACGCCTGCAGATTCCGCTTCCGTCCATCGCTCCGCCCGGGAACTACACGGTCCGGTACGACATCAGCGACCAGCAGAGCCACCAGTCCACATCCGGCCAGGTCGCAATGCCCGTCGGGGGCAAGGGAGTGGCGCCGGCTGCCACCCTCACGATCCGCAACGTTGGCTTCTACCGGACGCAGGACGATCCCACGCCTCTCAGGATCGTGGCCTACCGGGCCGGCGACATCCTGTGGGCGCGATTCGACATCACCGGTTACAAATACGCCGACCAGAATGCGATCGACGTGACGTATGACGTGGCCGTATTGACCGCGGACGGGCGGCAGTTGTTCTCGCAGGAAAACGCGGCTGTGGAAAAAAGCCAGGCGTTCTACCCCCAGCCGTGGGTGCCCGCCGCCTTCAATCTCAGCCTGCAATCGAACATGCAGGCTGGAACCTATACGCTTGTCCTCACCGCTCACGACGGGGTGGGGAACCAGACCGTCGTCGCCAAATCGGATTTTCGCGTCGAGTAATCGCGCTTACCGCTTGTCGGAAGCCAGAGGGACGCCGCCCAGGGCGATCGCCGCCACGGCCTCCTCCAGCCTGTCGAGCGATCCGGCAAAAAAATGGTCGCCGGCTTCGATAAACTCGAGGCTCTTCGGTTCGGCGAAGCGCTGAAAGGCCGCCTCCAGCTCTTCCCGGGGGCCGTGCTCGTCATTGGTGCTCTGGATGAAGAACTTCGGGACCCCGCAAGCCGCCAGATACTCGAAGCTCCCGCGGCGTGTGGGAAAACCGGCGGCAATCACACGCACGGGCGGGCTTTCAAGGGTACAGCCGAGTTCCATCGCAACGCGCGAACCAAACGAAAACCCCGCCATGGAATACGGCAATCCGGGATACCGCTCCCGCAGAAAGCGGAGAGCCGTTCGGGCATCTTCGACTTCGCCCCGCCCGTGATCGTGAACGCCTTCGCTCGTCCCCACGCCCCGGAAATTGAACCGCAGCACCACAGCACCGGCCCGGCGCATGCCGCGCGCCAGCCGGTACACGACTTTGTTGTGCATCGTGCCGCCGAATAGGGGGTGCGGATGACAGACGAGGCACGCCTCGCGGGGCGCGCCGTCCTCGGGCTCTTCGAGGAGCGCCTCCAGTTTCCCTGCCGGACCTTCGATCTGGTGCGACTCGATCCGCCGCGCCATTCAATTCGTCCTGTAGTTGGTGAACTGGAGATCGATGCCGAAATCCACGCCCTTCAGCAGCGCAATCGCCTGCTGCAGCGTGTCGCGGTCCTTGCCGCTGATTCGCACCAGATCGCCCTGAATCGATGCCTGAACCTTCAGTTTGCTGTCCTTGATTCTTTTGACGATCTCCTTCGCTTTCTCGGTCGGAATGCCTGAAGTCAGAGTACATTCCTGGCGGACCGTAGAGCCCGCGGCCGGGTTGACCGGTCCGTAGGTAAGATTTTTGATCGGGACGCCACGCTTGACCAGCTTCTGCTGGAAGATTTCCGTCACGGCTTTGAGTTTGAAATCATCCGAGCTGCTGAGCGTGACCTTCTTTTCTTTTTCGTTCAGCTCGATCAGCGACTTCGAATCCTTCAGGTCATAGCGGGTCGTGATCTCTTTCATGGCCTGCTGGATGGCGTTGTTCACCTCGGGCATTTCGATCTGGGAAACGACGTCGAAGCTGTTATCTGGCATAGGGAAATAACCAGTTTACTGTTCCCGCCAGGCTTCCTTCCATGCTCGACCGGATGCAGTCAGGATTTCGAGGGATTCGGCTTGCGGCCAGGGCCGACAAGCGCGGCGATCACTTTCGAGCTGATTTCATCCACCAGCCCCGGAAGCGCAGCATCCAGAGCAACCGTGACCGCGGCCCGCACCTGCTCCGGATCCAGAACGATCACTGAGCGCGGGGCGGCCGGCTTGGTTTCGATGCCGTTCGAGGCTTTGGCGGCCTTTTTTTTACCCGTCCCGAAGCGTCCGACCGCTTCCAGCAGCAGGCTGGCTTCGAACGGTTTCTTCAATACACCGTCGGCGCGCACCCGCGCGACTTCGGATTCGTCAACCAGTTCCACGGCGCCCGCCGTCAGAAAAACCGGCGCGCCGCCATTGTTCTTGATGTATTCGCAGAGTTCGTATCCGGAGACCTCCGGCATCGAGATGTCGGCGATGATGAGGTCGGGTTGAGCGTCTTTCAGGCGCAGCATCGCCACCAGACCGTCGCTCACGGTGACGACCTCATGCCCCTCGTCCCGAAGAATCCTCTCGCCCATACGCTGCGCGTGCGGGCTGTCGTCGGCGAGCAGGATCCGGCTCATTGTTGCGAAGTGCTGGGTTGCGAAGTGGTGGCCGCGGTCGCTGATTCCGGTGTGGTGGACGCAGCCGCCGGCGTAGCATTCTCGCCGGTTTCCTTCG
>CAZXCO010000368.1:0-4810 GCA_964639095.1 uncultured Solibacteraceae bacterium | reverse complement strand
TGAAGCCGGTCTACGACCGTTTTCGCGAACTGATCGGCATCCTGCTGAAACGGTCTCCCGATCACGTTCAGGTAAGGCTGGCGACTCACAGTGTGATTGCCCAGATCGTCCACTATGTGCATGCGCGGCATGTGGTCTCGCGGGTCTGGCCCGATCTGGAGTTGAACGCCGAGCAGCTCGAGCAGATTTCGAACCATATTGCGGATTTCTCCCTCGCCGGGCTGCGGGGGATCGCGGCAGCGCCCGCGAGGAAAAAGAAATGACGGATCAGGAAACAGCCACTTTGACGAAAGACGCTCCTTCGCCAGGCGGCGGCCGTGGGACGGCTGCGCCGCCACCGCCCGCGCCGCGCCCGCGCCGCAACCTGCTTCCGCTGATCGTGCTCGCGCTCGGCGTCATCGCGTTCTTTGTCTGGAGAGGCTACTTCGCCGGTCCGCGGATTCCCGCCAGCATCATTACGCTCAGCGGGCGGATCGAAGGCGACGATTCGGCGGTTTCTCCGAAGACAGCCGGCCGCATCATCGAAATTCGCGTGCGGGAGGGCGACGCGGTCAAGGCCGGCGAAACGATCGCGGTCCTCGATGACGCACAGGTGCGTGCGCGGGAAGAGCAGGCGCGCACCGCGCTTTCCGGAGCCGAGGCGCGGGTGAGAACAGCCAACGATCAGATCGCGGTCTACGAACAGCAACTCCAGCAGAACGAGCTGCTGACGGAACAGGCCAAAGTGGACTCCGGGGGCCGTGTGCGGCAGGCCGAAGCCGATCTGGCCGCCGCCGAATCCGAACTGAAGCAGTATGAGGCGTCTCTGCGGCTGGCGGAATTCGATAACGACGCCTATCAGAAGCTGGTGAAGACCGGCGCCGTTTCGGAGCGTCAGGCGAAACAGGCTGCGGCGACCGCCGAGCAGCAGGCCGCTACCGTGACCGCCGCCCGCCAGCGTGTGGATGCGGCCCGCGCCGCGCTCACGACCGCCCAGGCCAATCTTTCGAATCCAGGCATTCGCGGTTTTCAGGCCGCAACCGTGCGGAAGCAGATCCAGCAGCAGCGCGGCGAAATCGCTTCGGCGATCGCCGCCGAGCAACAGGCGCGCTTCGAGCTGGCGGAGGCGGAGGACAACCGGAAGGATCTGGTGATTACAGCTCCATTCGATGGCACAATCATGACGCGCGCCGCCGAGCCTGGAGAGGTCGTCACGGCCGGTACCGCCATCGTCACCGTGCTTGATATGACGAAAGTCTATCTGCGCGGCTTCGTGCCGGAGGGCCAGATCGGCAAAGTCAAAGTTGGCCAGCCGGCGCGGGTGTATCTGGATTCCGATCCTTCCAAACCGATTGAGGCCGTTGTGCAGCGCATCGATCCGCAGGCCACATTCACGCCCGAGAACACTTACTTCCGGGACGATCGGGTCAAGCAGGTAGTCGGCGTCAAGCTGCAGCTCAAGGGAGCGGTCGGGTTCGCAAAGCCGGGCATGCCCTCCGATGGCGAGATCCTCGTGCAGGGGAATGTCTGGCCCGCCGGCCGATTTAATCAATGACGGTCGCCGAGTCCATCGCGGGGACCCGCAGTATGCGAGGCGATTCCCGTCCGGGGCTGGCGATTCAGGTGCGCGGCCTCTGGAAGCGATATGGCGCGGTGGAAGCCGTCCGGGGTATCGACCTCGAAGTGGGGGATGGCGAGATCTTCGGATTGATCGGGCCCGACGGGGCGGGGAAGACTTCCACTTTCCAGATTCTGGCCGGAGTGATGGAGGCCACCGCGGGCTCGGCCGAGGTTTTCGGCACGCCTGCGCGGCAGGCTCGTTCGCAGACCGGCTACCTGACACAGGCGTTCAGTCTTTATCCGGACCTCACGGTTGCCGAAAACATCCGCTATATCGGGGATTTGCGCCGCGTGCCGCCGGGTGAGATCGCTGCGCGCGGGCGGCGGTACCTGCGGATGTTCGATATGGACCGCTTCGAGCATCGTCTGGCGGGCCGGCTCAGCGGCGGGATGAAGCAGAAGCTGGCGCTGGCCTGCGCGCTGGTGCCCGAGCCGCGCGTGTTATTGCTCGACGAGCCGACCACCGGCGTCGATCCCGTTTCGCGCCGCGAATTCTGGGACACGCTGGCCCACCTCGCCGCCGACGGACTGACCATCGTGCTGGCGACGCCCTACCTTGACGAAGCCGAACGCTGCAATCGCGTCGCCTTCATGCATCAGGGCGAGATCCGGCAAACGGGAACACCATCGGAGCTGCGGGCGCGACTGGATGCCAGCCGCATCGAGGTGCACACATCGAATCTGGCTGAAGCCGAGCGCGTGCTTTCGGAGATCGCAGGCCCGGACCGGGAGATCGTCGACGTGCAGCGCTTTGGCGACCGGCTGGACCTGCTCGTTCACCGTCCGGAAGAAGGCCGGCGCATCGCCGGCGAAACGCTCGGGGCGAGGCAGATGCGTATCGAAGACTTCCGCATCGACCAGCCGACGCTGGAGAACACTTTTGTCGCGACCCTGCGAAGTCTCGGCCAGAGAGTCAGCGACGAGGTTTTCCCCGGGCGGCGGGACCACCGGGGTCTGCGCGGCTCGATTGCGATCGGCGCGAAGGATCTGACGAAGGAGTTCGGGTCGTTTACAGCGGTGAAAAAAGTCACCGCGCAGGTGCAGTATGGCGAGATCTACGGGCTGCTGGGCGCCAACGGGGCGGGCAAGACGACCACGATCAAAATGCTCTGCGGTCTGCTGGCGCCGACGCGCGGCGAGATGCAGCTGGCGGGAGAGCGCGGCAGCCTTCGATCGAGCGAAGTGCGGCAGAAGATCGGCTACATGTCGCAGAAGTTTTCTCTCTACGACGATCTGTCGATCGCCGAGAACCTGCAGTTTTTCGCGGGAGTCTACGGGGTTCCCGAACACGAGCGCAAAGAGAAAATGCGCTGGGTGATTTCGTTCTCCGGCCTCGGCGGGAAGGAGGATCAGTTGATCGGGAGCCTGCCGCAGGGATGGAAACAGCGCGTCGCTTTCGGAGCTGCAATTCTGCATGAGCCGAGCGTCCTTTTTCTGGACGAGCCCACTTCCGGCGTCGATCCTCTGGCCCGCCGTTCATTCTGGAGAATGATCAACCGGCTCGCCGACGCGGGCACCGCGATTCTGGTGACCACGCACTATCTGGAAGAAGCGGAGCAGTGCAATCGCCTGGGCTTTATGGTGGCGGGCGAACTGGTGACCGAAGGCACTCCGACCGGCATCAAGAACGAACAGACCGGTCATCTGCTGGAGTTCATCGTGGATCAGCCGCAGCGCGCGATGGACCTCCTCAAGCGCGAGAACGAGCGGTGGCGGGTATCGCTGTTCGGCGAGCGCCTGCACATCATCACCGAGGAAGAAGCAGCCGTCGCCGAACGGGCGTACCGGCAGGAGCTGGAGAGAAACGGCATTCGCGTCATCAGCGCGGGGGAAGGCCGGTTTTCGCTGGAGGACGTTTTCATCAGTGTGGTGGAGAAGGCCCGGCAGCAGGGGAAGGTCGCGGCCGAAGAGTGAGCGCAAATGAGAAGAATTCTGGCCCAGACACGCAAGGAACTGACGCAGATCGTTCGTGACAAGATGGCGCTCGGTCTCGCGCTCTTCCTTCCTTTAATGCAGCTCATCCTCATGGGGTCGGCGATTTCTCTTACCGTGAACGATCTCCCCATCGCCGTGCAGGACCTCGATAATTCACCCGCTTCGCGCACTCTGATCGACGCATTCCGGAATTCGAACACTTTTCGCGTGGTGCCGTTTCCCGTGGACCGGCAGCCGGAATTCGCTTTCACGTCGAATCTCGCCCGCGCCGCGCTGATTATCCCCGAGCGTTTCGGCCGCGATATCGCGCGCGGGGTAAGCTCTCCGGTGCAGATTCTGATCGACGCCTCCGATTCGAATACCGCGAAGCTCTTATCCGGGTATGCGAGCCAGGTCACGTCCGCATGGAATGCAAATAATGCGGGAGGCACGCGCGTGACGCCTGTCCGTGCCGCGATGCGGTTCTGGTACAACCCCGGGCGCTCGTCCAAAAAATTCTATGGGCCCGGCATCTTCGTGCTCGCGCTGTCACTGTTCCCGCCGCTTCTTGCCACGCTGGCTTCGGCCAGGGAAGGAGAGCAGAAAACGATCCTGCAGGTTTACGTCTCGAGCATCTCGGCGCACGAGTTTCTGCTGGGCAAGATCCTGACCTTCATGATCGTCGCGTTTTGCGAGACTCTGGTGCTGCTGACGCTGCTGTTCACTTACTTCGGCCTCAATTTCGCGGGCGACCCGACGCCCTTTCTCGTCGCGACGGTACTCTATGCGTTCTGCGTGTGCTCGTTCGGAACCCTGATCGGGTCGGCCATCCCCAATCAGGCGGCAGCCATGCAGGCGGTGGCGATGTTTGGTTTCCTGCTGGTCTTCATGCTCTCGGGCCTGATTTTCCCGATCCAGAATATTCCGGTGGAAATCCGGTGGCTTTCGAATTTCGTCTGGGGCCGGTATTACATCGACATCGTCCGCGATGCGCTGCTGCAGGGAGGCGGCTGGCCCGCCCAGTGGTGGAAGGTCCTCATCATCGGGATCACGGGTCTGATTTTTTACGCGATGGCCTGGCGCAATGTGCGCCGGATGCAATTGAAAGCCTGAAGCATCATTAAAACGCTGAACCAGACCCTTCTCAGCCACCGCCTGCGCGCCGTACTGCGCAAGGAGTTCGCGCAGATCCGCCGCGATCGCCGGCTGGCGATGTCGCTGGTGATTCCGCCCACGGTGCAGCTGGTGCTCTTCAGCCTGGTGCTGAACGCAACGGTCTCCAATCTGAAGATGGGCA
>CAZXCO010000367.1:0-2500 GCA_964639095.1 uncultured Solibacteraceae bacterium | reverse complement strand
ACCAATCTCCTTATGAACCTGCTACTTCGTAACTTTGCCCTGTACCCGGGTCACAATCTCTTCGGCAATGTTCTTCGGCACTTCCTCGTAACGGGAGAAGTGCATCGTCGAGCTGCCGCGCCCCTGCGTGCGCGAGCGCAGCTCGGTCACGTAACCGAACATCTCGCTCAAAGGCACGCTGGCCTTGATGATCTGCGTTGTGCCGCGGATCTCCGTGCCTTCAAGCTGACCCCGGCGCGAAATAATATCGCCATTCACCGGGCCCATGTACTCTTCCGGCACCACGACCTCGACCGCCATCACCGGCTCGAGCAGAACCGGCTTCGCTTTCCGCAAAGCTTCCTTGACGCAGATCGAGCTGCAGATCTTGAACGCCATTTCCGATGAATCAACCTCGTGATACGCGCCGTCGAATACCGTGACCTTCACGTCTTCGATTGCATAGCCTGCCAGCACGCCGGCCTCGAGCGCCTCGACCACGCCCTTTTCCACCGCCGGAATGAATTCCTTCGGAATCGTGCCGCCCTTGATGTCGTTGACAAACTGGAAGCCTTCGCCCGGAATCGGCTCGACGCGCAGCTTGCAGCGTGCGTACTGGCCGCTGCCGCCCGTTTGCTTCTTGTGCGTGTAATCGTATTCCGCCGACGAGCGGATCGTCTCGCGATATGCCACCATCGGCTTGCCGACGTTGGCTACCACGTTGAACTCCCGCATCATGCGGTCCACGATGATTTCGAGATGGAGCTCGCCCATTCCCGAAAGAATGGTCTGGCCCGTCTCCGGATCCGTGTTCACCCGGAATGTCGGATCTTCCTGCGCCAGCTTGGCGATCGCCAGGCCCATCTTTTCCTGATCGGCCTTCGTCTTCGGCTCGACCGCGAGCTGGATCACCGGGGTTGGGAAATCGATCGACTCGAGCGCGATCGGATGCGCTTCATCGCAGATCGTGTCGCCTGTCGAAACCGTCTTCAGCCCGACCGCGGCGCAGATATCGCCCGCCATGATCTCATTGATGTCTTCGCGCTTGTTGGCGTGCATGCGCAGGAGGCGCCCGACGCGCTCCTTGCGGCCCTTGGCGACGTTGTAAATCGACTCGCCCGCGTTCATTTTGCCGGAATAAACCCGGAAAAAGGCCAGCTGCCCGGAGTACGGGTCGGTCATGATCTTGAACACGAGCGCCGAAAACGGCTCGTCGTCAGCCGCTTTGCGGGTAAGCCGCACGCTCTTGTCGTCGACCGCGGTGCCTTCGACATCCGGAATGTCGAGCGGAGAGGGAAGATAATCGACCACCGCGTCGAGCATGGTCTGCACGCCCTTGTTCTTGAAGGCCGATCCGCAGATCACCGGAAAGATCTTCATGGCGATGGCTGCCTTGCGAATGCCGGCCTTGATCTCGGGAACCGTCAACTCGGCGCCTTCGACGTATTTCTCGAACAGCTTGTCGTCGAACTCCGACACCGCCTCGATCATCTGCTCGCGGTAGGATTTCGCCTTTTCGACGAGGTCCGCCGGGATATCGACGACATCGAACTTCGCGCCCAGCGTCTCGTCGCGCCAGATTACCGCCTTCATCTCCACCAGGTCGACGACGCCCTTGAACTGATCCTCAGCGCCCACCGGAATCTGAATCGGCACCGGACGCGCGCGCAAGCGCTCCACAATCGTGTCGACTGAATGATAGAAATCCGCGCCCACCCGATCCATCTTGTTGATGAAACAGATGCGCGGGACGGAATACTTGTCCGCCTGCCGCCAGACCGTTTCCGACTGCGGCTGCACACCGGCCACCGCATCGAAAACCGCAACCGCGCCATCCAGCACACGCAGAGACCGCTCGACTTCGGCCGTGAAATCCACGTGACCGGGCGTGTCGATGATGTTGATCTGCATGTCTCTCCAGGAGCATGTCGTCGCGGCCGACGTAATAGTGATGCCGCGCTCCTGCTCCTGTTCCATCCAGTCCATGGTGGCGGTGCCTTCATGGACTTCGCCGATCTTGTGCGATCTCCCCGTGTAATACAGGATTCGTTCCGTGGTTGTGGTTTTGCCGGCATCGATGTGGGCAGCGATGCCGATATTTCTCATCCTCTCGAGGGGTACTGTGCGTGCCATGATGAAACCGGAATTCTTTGAAGTTTAACCCTTTACTGAAAAATGCGTCTGCCGGTACCTACCAGCGATAGTGCGCGAACGCTTTGTTGGCTTCCGCCATGCGGTGCACATCGTCGCGCTTCTTGATGGCTCCGCCCCGCAGATTCGCCGCTTCGTTCAACTCGTTGGCGAGTTTTTCGGCCATACCCTTTTCAGCCCGGCCACGGGCATTCGAGAGAATCCACCGGATCGCGAGACTGGTCCGGCGGTTCTGGGGCACCTCGATCGGCACCTGATAGTTGGCGCCGCCGACGCGGCGTGTTTTGACTTCGAGCATCGTCTTCGCGTTCTCGACGGCCTTTTTGAAGAGCTTGATCGCCTCTTCGCCGCCGCGCTCTTCGAGCTTCTT
>CAZXCO010000366.1:0-1551 GCA_964639095.1 uncultured Solibacteraceae bacterium | reverse complement strand
TTCGCTGCCGGCAGGCGCGCGCGGGTGATCCCGCTAGCAACCATCTTTGCATCGCAGAGAATGGGCGCGCCCGCCTCCAGAGCTCTCCTCGCAGCTCCAACGAACCCCGGTGAGAAGACGAGATCGGCCGCGGCCTCAACCTGACCACTGGCATGAATCACGCGCACCGCGACAGGCTCTTCATCCGAAGCGAATCTCGCCAAATCAGATTCGGCGCGAATAATCGCAAAAGACCGCTTATAAATTTCGGCGCCGTCGCGAATGTAAGAATAACTGCTCATACATTTATCTTCGTAGTGGGATTGTTCACTGTTCGTCATACAGTCCATCTGAGATGCCCATGGAGAATTGGCTCAAAACCAGTTCCAATTCGCTGGCTTCTATGCCCGAAAGAATAGTCTTATCTTCGGGCCGCCCCCTCAAAACGAGATCGTAGCGGCCCGACCGCGCAACCAGCGTTAGAGGTGCCGGGCCGGGATGGGCGCAACCCTTGATGCAACCGGAGACATGGAGGGCGATGCCCTGTCCCCCGATCTGGGTCGCAAGCGCAGCCAGTCTGCGTGCGTCGACGTGTGTCTGCGTCGTGCCGTTTTTGCACCCCGGCGCACCCGTACAGGCAGCTATTAATCGCAGAGGATCGCCATCATCAATAATCAACCCCGATTCTGACAACTTACGCAGTTCAGGGAATTGCCGTCCGACAATTAGAAGCGCTCGCCACGGCGTCAGCCGCAGTTCGCCATCGCTCGACTGCGCCGCCTCGGCGAGAAAATTAAGGACCTCAGAATCCAACCGCCCGAACGCGACGCCGACGCCGGAGACGCACCAGTCACCGACTCGAAATTTCCCGATCACCCGTGGCGGTTGATCACGCCGTTCGGTGTGCTCCTCAATTTCCGTGACCTTCGCCCCTCGAACGATCGCCTGCGCACCCACGCGGTCGACCAGATCTTTCATTCGCCGTGGCGCCTCGCCATCCTCACCACGCATTGCCAGAAAAGCATTGCACAACCGCACCGCGACGTCTGGGAGCTCGTCGATTCTGCACCGGCCCGCTACCCCGCCGCCTAAGCGCACCATAAAATGCCCTTCATCGCCGCTTGATCTCCGCGCGATGAAGCTGATATCCGCGGCCTCCGCCGGGAGGGGAAGCAAACCACCGTCATCGATCGCGAAGCCGACTTTTGCAGGAAGCCGAGCTAGTGACGGTGAGCAGGCAATTCGCTCACGGAGCAAGTTGGCCGAAGGGCGAATGTCGAGAACCGCTGTGGGATCGAGTCCCGCGAGCGAACTTATTAGAATGGCCCGTGCGGCTGCCAAGCCGTCTTCGGCTTCAATCAAGTCCAGGTCGTCGAGCTTGCGCTGGAGAGAGTTAAGCGACGAAGCTCTGACGCCGCGAAGCTGCAAATTTCCGCGCCCCGAAAGATCAAACAACCCATTGCCGAGGCATTTCGCAAGTTCTACGAGCGCGCGCGCTTTTGCCGGCGACAAGATACGCGCCTTCTGTCCGAGGCGGACGATAAGCCCGTCGCCGCTCTCCATAGGGCGTAA
>CAZXCO010000365.1:0-2208 GCA_964639095.1 uncultured Solibacteraceae bacterium | reverse complement strand
TCCTGCACGTCGGTGCAACCCCCGAGCCAGCGAACGATCTGGTTGTTGCGGTCGCGGACAGCAACGGCCCGGCAGAGAAACCACCGGTATGCACCGTCGCTCGATCGACGGAGACGGACCTGGACCTCGAAGGTTTTGCTGGTTTGCAACGATTCATTCCAGCGTTCTGCATATTCGTCGCGGTCTTCCGGGTGTATCAAGTCCTCCCACGGATACTGTGGCAGATATTTCCGGGCTTCTTCTCCGGATTCCCAGCCGGCATACGTCACCCAGAGCTCGTTGACATATTCCACATTGCCCTGGGCATCTGTGGACCAGACAAGCTGCGGGAGCGCGCTGGCGAGCGTTCGGAATCGCTCCTCGCTTTCCTTCAGAGCGTCTTCAAATCGCCTTCTTTCAGTGATATCCGAACAATAGCCGGCGAGAAACTCCGCCCGCCCGTCGAGGAACCGAGTGACATCGACCAGGCTGGGGAACTGCGATCCGTCGCTGCGCACGTGCTGGTGTTCAAACATGTGCCGGCCCTTTTCTTTGGCGATTTGAAGGGCTGCGTCGAAATCTGCGCGAGAACTCTGAGGTAGCAAGGCTTGCAGCGGAGTACCGAGCAATTCATTGACCGAATACCCGTGCATCGCCGCAAATGTCGGATTCATATCGACCAGAACGCCATTTCGCGAATCGGCAACGAACATTCCGAATCCGGCGCCGGAGAAAATTTGTTTCCATCGCTCCAGCTCGCGCTCTGCAATTCTGCGGGCCGTGACGTCGCGGAATACCAGAACGACCCCGAGGACTTTTCCCGAATCGTCGCGAATCGGCGCACTGCTGTTTTCGATCGAGATCTCGCCTCCATCCTTCGAAATCAGCACGATATGCTCGGCAAGCCCCTGCGCGACATACTTGCGCTGCACCATGCGAAACGCGTTTTCGAGGTTCTTGCGTGTTCTCTCGTCCACGAGCTGGAAAACGTCGTTCAGCGGCTTTTGTTCGGCTTCGGCGGCCGGCCATCCGGTCAGCCTCTCGGCCACCGGGTTCATGAAGCGTATCGCGCCTCCGGAGTCTGTCACGATGACCGCATCGCCAATGCTGGCAAGTGTGGTCTCCAGCAGTTGCCGCGAATCTTCGATTTTTCCGGCAAACTCCTCCCGCTCGTGCACGACCGAATCGATGGCCGATCCCATGCGAAAAAGCAGGAAGACCAGCCCGAGGCAGCCGACGAGAACAATGATCCGGGAGCGGTCGGCATGCAGCTCCGCCGCATGCTCGAGCTCATAGAGGCTCATGTATTCGCCGCTCAGCAGAACTTTTCCGGCCGACCGGACTTCCTGCATCGCCAGCCTGCCTTCATCCGTTCGCATCAGCGCGAGGGCAGCGGCATCTCCCGCCTGATCTCTCACGTCGATTGTGCGCTTCAGTTCCGCGAGCTTGTCGTGGATCAGCGTTTGAATGAATACGACCTGCTTGACTTCGCGATGGGCCGCCGCCGCCGTCTGCGCGAGGCGGCTGAGTTCGCCCGGAATATCGGAAAGCGCTTTCTCATAAGGCGCCAGATACTTCCGGTCACCCGTCAGCAGGTAACCGCGCTGGCCGGTTTCCGCATCGGTAATCGATGAAAGAAGGACGTCGGTCTGCTGCTGTAACAAGCGTGTCGCGTCCGCTTGTTTCGCCGCGTTCTGAAATGCCCGCCAGTCGGCATAAAATAGAACGACGATCACGACGACTATAGCGATCGCGAGGAATCGCCAGAGGCGATCGATCCTTCCGTCCAGCCTGAGCCTCACTAGCTTCATTCTAGCCGCAGTGTGACGGGCGGGGAGGAGTGAACCTTGTGGAAAGGGCTGTTAATGAGCGGAGAACGGCAGTCAACGACGACGGACAACAGGCCGGGGGGAAATCAGGAGTTGCCGGATTTCCTCAGCAGACTCGTGCATGACCTGCGCGAACCCCTGCGCTCGATTCAGGCCTTTTCCGATCTGCTCGCCGAGCTCGAGAAGGACCGCCTCGATGCCACAGGCGACCATGCGCTGCAGGAGATCGCGGCCGGTGCGGTGCGCATGCGAACCCTTCTCGACGGACTCGCAGCCTACTCATTGACGCTGGCCGAGCCCTCGACCCCGGTGCTTCCCGCTTCTCTGCAATCCGCGTTGAGCATCGTCGTCGCGAATCTCGAGGGCCAGATTCGGGCCTGCGGCGCGACGGTCACCGGCG
>CAZXCO010000364.1:0-5870 GCA_964639095.1 uncultured Solibacteraceae bacterium | reverse complement strand
TAGTCACGCGTGACGTGCAGGACCAGGTGAACTTCAACGGCTTCAGTTTCGCGCAAAGCTCGATCGTGCGCTCCTTGCGGTAATTGAAGGTATCGTCGTCGAAGAAGATCTCCTTCATGTGGGGAAACGCTTCGAGCGCGTACTGGACTTCGTTGCGGATATCGTCGCTCGAACGAAGCCTCCAGCGATGACCGGAATGCGTCTGCGGCCACAGGCAGAACGTACACATGGCGGGGCAGCCCCGCGACGTGTACATCGAGAGGAACGGGTTCAGAAGAAATGGAACGTTGTAATTGCGGATATCGAGATCGCGTTTGTAGACTTTCGTGACCCACGGCAGGGCATCGAGGTTTTCGATCGACGGGCCTTCCGGATTGTGCACAATTCCGCCATTCTTCCGGAAACTCGCCCCGGCGATTTCCTCGATTGGCTTGCCGTTTGCATAGTCGACGATCTGATAATCGAATTCCCGCCGGATAATGAAATCAATGGCATCGCTCGCATTCAGCGCCTTTTCCGGTTCGACAGTCACGGGCGGCCCGACGAAGCAAACTTTGATCTTCGGATTGGATTGCTTCATCATGTCCGCAATCCGGCAATCGACTTCGAAGCCGGGCGTCGACGTGAAGAGCACGAGCAGTTCGAAGTCCTTCGCCATCGCGACCGTCTGTTCGATGGAAATCTTGTGCGGCGGCGCATCCACGACCTTGCTTTCCGGGAGCATGCCGGCCGGATAGCAAAGCCACACCGGATACCAGTACGACTCGATCTCCCGCGATGCGGGCCAGCGGGAACTCGCCCCTCCGTCGAAGCCCTCAAACGAAGGCGGATTCAAAAATAACGTTCGCAGTGCCAAGTATCTATTGTAAGTCAGACCTCGCGCGAATTACGGCGTTTTGCCAGCCGTTTATCAGGTCCAGGCGCCGGTCCTCCGGCATCTGCGGTTCGAAGCATCGCTCAATTTGCCAGAAGCTTTCCACCTCTTCCGCGCCCGCCCAGACTCCTTCCGCAATACCTGCGAGATAAGCGGCTCCGAGGGCGGTTGTTTCCACGTCGGCGGGCCGGATAACGCGTTTATTGAGGATATCGGCCTGAAATTGCATCAGGAAATTGTTAACTGTCGCCCCGCCGTCGACACGCAGTTCACTGACCGGTTCGCCCGAATCAGCTTCCATGGCGTCAATCAGATCCCTGCTCTGGAAAGCGATGCTTTCCAGCGTGGCGCGTACAATGTGCGCTTTACCACTTGCCCGCGTCAACCCGCTGATAATGCCACGCGCCCTCGAATCCCAGTGCGGCGCCCCCAGGCCGACGAACGCGGGCACAACGGTGACACCGGCGGAATCCGGCACGCTCTCCGCCAGGTCCTCGGATTCGGCGGCGGTCCGGATCAGGCCCAGTTCGTCGCGCAGCCATTGCACGGCGGCGCCCGCCACGAACACGCTGCCCTCCAGCGCGAATTGGGCGTCGCCCCGCGGTGCGGCGGCCCGCGTGCTCAGGAGGCGGTGCGCGGAGCGGGGCTCCCGGCCGCCGGCATGCGTGAGCGCGAAGCATCCGGTGCCGTATGTGTTTTTCGAGAGACCAGGACGAAAACAGGCCTGACCCGCGAGAGCCGCCTGCTGGTCGCCGGCGATGCCACTGATCGGAATGCCCGCGCCCGGAAGTCCGGCTTTGACGATCCCAATGCACCCGCAGGAGGGCACGATTTCCGGCAGCATGGCGGGCGGAATATCGAAAACGCGCAGCAGATCTTCGTCCCACCGACCGGAGGCGAGATCCATCAGCATGGTCCGCGAGGCGTTTGTGATATCGGTAACATGCAGACTGCCTCGCGTGAGGTTCCAGATCACCCAGGTATCGATAGTGCCGAACAGCACCTCGCCATCCGCCGCGCGAGCGCGCATATCCGGCACATTTTCCAGCAGCCAGCGAATTTTGCTGGCGGAGAAATAGGCGTCGATCACGAGGCCCGTTTTCTGCCGGATCCAGGACGCGTCCGCCGAGCGGGCGAGTTCGGAGCACATATCGGCGGTTCTCCGGCATTGCCATACGATCGCGGGCGCAACCGGCTCGCCAGTCCGCCGGTCCCAAAGAACTGTCGTCTCGCGCTGATTCGTGATGCCGCAGGCGGCTATGTCCGCCGGATCCGCATCCGCGGAGTCGAGCGCCGCCCGAACGGCGGCCACCTGCGCCCGCCAGATTTCCTGGCCGTCCTGTTCGACCCATCCGGGATGCGGATAACGGGACTCCACCGGAACGGCCCGCATCGACAGCCGCTCTCCGCGTTCGTTGTAAACAGCGGCCCGGGCGCTGGTCGTCCCCTCGTCAATCGCGAGGACATAACGCTTTCCACCACTTGCACCGTGCGGGATGCCGGAAGCAACCATGCCGCAATTATAATGAGTGAAGCCTATGTTCTTTCGCCGTGAGCGCCCGAAGCATCTGACATTTGAGGATCATATGAGCGCGGCGCGCGCCGCCGGCTTTCGTACGGAATCGGCCGGTGGCGGCAAGACGCGCGTGGAACGAAACGGCGTCGCCGCCGTTTTCGAACCGGGAAGCGACGGTGTTCCGCGCATCGTCGAGCGGGCGGGGATCGTCATGGGGAAGGAAATCGGCAGCCTCACGGATGGCGGATTTCAGAAGTTCTTTGCCACGCCCGGAGGCAGGCGCAAACCGGCGCTCGCCGAAGAACTCAAGGCAGTTCAGAATTTTCAGGAAGATCTGCGGGAAGCCCTGGGCCTCACCAGTCTCTATAACGAATCGCTCGGGACCGTTTCGAACCTCTATATTTACGATCGTGTCGAGGGACGCGACTTCGGGAAGCGCGATAAACCCTGGCAGGTTCGAACGTAATCTCCAACCCTCTTTCACGCTTCCGTCGTCAATCTCGTGTCGATTTTGCGCCGCGTCTTCCTTCATAGTTGAGGAGGAGGAACGCCATGGCAAATCCGTTCGTTCACGTGGAGTTGAACACCTCGGATGTGGATAAGGCAAAGGCTTTCTACGGAAAGCTCTTCGACTGGAAACTGGAAGACGTGCCCATGGGCGACGGCGCTTACACGATAATCGGCGTCGAGTCGGGCACCGGCGGGGGCATCACGAAACATCCGATGGCCGGAGCTCCACCGGCATGGCTGGCCTATGTCAATGTCGATGACATTGCAGCTTCCACGGCGAAAGCGAAAACGCTCGGGGCCGACATCCTTCAGGACATTACGGAAGTGCCGGGCATGGGATCATTCAGCATTTTCCGGGACCCCACGGGCGCCGTGCTCGCGCTGTGGCAGCCGAAACCCCGCTAGTATGCGCGGCAGGTTGAAAACCTGCGGAGGATCGCCAATCGGCTCTGGCCGGGCCGGGAAATCGTGAACTGGAATTGCCCGGTCTGCGATGCTCCGTCCCGTCGCGTGTTCTGCGTACGGCGGCGCTTCCCGATCAGAGCCTGTGCGGCGTGCGGCCATCGCTTCGCAGAATGGCAGCCTTCCGCGGATCACGTGTCCGAAGTATACGGAGACGATTATTTCTTCGGAGGCGGCGCCGGTTACCCGGATTACCTGAGCGAAGGGCCGCTGCTGCGCGATCACGGCCGGTGGTACGCACGACGGATTCGCTCCCACACGCAACCGGGCAGCCTCCTGGATGTCGGCGCGGCCAGCGGCTTCCTTTGCGACGGATTTCGATCCGAAGGCTGGCAGCCCGAAGCGCTCGAACCGAACCCGACGATGGCGAAATACGGGCGCGAGACTTTCCATCTCGGTTTTCACGAGAGCGCGCTCGAAGACTTTACCAGCCCTCATCGATACGAGCTCATCAGCATGATCCAGGTGATCGGACATTTTACGAATCTGCGCGGCGCACTTGCCCGGGCCGCTGAACTGACCGCCGAACGGGGATTCTGGCTGATTGAAACCTGGAACAACCGGAGCCTCACCGCGCGCGTGTTTGGCAGCCACTGGCACGAATACAATCCGCCGAGTGTACTGCATTACTTCAGCCGGCGGAGTCTGGAACTGCTCGCCGGCCAGTTCGGCTTCGAACGCGTCGCCGGCGGCTATCCACGCAAGAACGTCCAATGGCGGCACGCCCGCTCGCTGCTCGATCATCAGATCTCCTGGGCGCCCTTCCGGCGACTCACCGGTTTGATCCCTGACAGCGTCGTGCTGCCCTACCCCTCCGAAGACCTGATGTGGGTTTTGTTGCAAAAGTCCGGACCCGGGCGACCTCTGTATCCGCGCAAACAGAACACGCCCGAACGCCGTTATAACAAGCACCGTGGCCGCTCCGGCGCTCATTGATTATTGTTTTATGCGCACAGTACCATCGGGTCACCATGCCTCGTCTCCCTCTCGTTTTCCTCTTACTTCCGGGTTTGATTTCACTCTCGAATGCAAGCGGCGCAACCACGCAGTGGGCTGGCCTGGGAGGCTGGATCGGGGGCAAGGTATCAGTGGTCAGAAACGCCGACGGACGGCTGGAAGCATTCGCCCGGGCACGCGACAACACTTTATGGCACATTTTCCAGACTGAGCCCGGAAGCACCACATGGGCTTCCTGGGAAGGCCTCGGCGGCCAGCTCATCAGCAACCCGGTAGCCGCCGTTAATAAAGACGGGCGCATCGAAGTGTTCGTTCTCGGCACGGATAACGCGATCTGGCACACAGCGCAGTCCACTCCCGGAGGTCCCGGCTGGATCGGCTGGAGTTCCCTCGGGGGCCAGGGGAAAGACGATCCCACGGTGGGGGTCAATGCGGACGGGCGGCTCGAAGTCTTCATCCACACAAAAACTGACTCGATGTGGCATACCTGGCAGCAGACGCCCGGCGGCGACTGGGCGGCCGGTGACGAGATCTTCGGTGAAGTCGATCGGGCGCCGACGGTCGGGCGTAATGCCGATGGGCGGCTGATCCTTTTCGTGGGCGACTCCGACGGCAAGTACTGGTGGACGATTCAGAATACAGCGGGCGCGGACTCCTGGTCCTCCTGGTGGTGTCTTCTCGGCGGAACTGTCACGGCGCCGGTGATGGCGACCAATGCCGATGGACGTCTTGAGTTGTTCGCCGTGCGTTCTGACAACTCGATCTGGACTTCATCCCAAACGGCCGCGGGCGGCTACAACTGGTCCGACTGGACGAAAATCGGCTCCGGAATCTCGGGGGACGTCGCGGCGATCAACAACGCCGACGGACGCCTCGAGATTTTCGCGCGGGGCACGGACAATGCGCTGTACAATCTCCGGCAAACCGTTCCGTCCGGCGCCTGGGCGTCGAACTGGGGCCGCTTCGGTGGCGTTCTCGACAGCACGCCGGCCGCGGCCCTCGACTCCGGCGGACGCCTGCAGGCTTTCGTCAACGGCAGCGACGACACTCTCTGGTATATCGGTCAATCGTCGCCGGGCGTCTGGTTCTGATCCGATGGCCAGAACGGAAATTCCTGCGCTGGCGCTGGTATCGATAGCCGGAATCTGCGGATTCGCGGCCGGCGCTTCACCTGCGCCCGGAGCCGCCGTTTTTCCCGATTCCACCGGCTCCATCGCGACGTGGAGGGTCGATGGCGCGCCGCTCCACCTGAAAGGTCCTTTCTTCCAGCCGCTCTCGGCCGGAGGACGCAGTTGCGGAACGTGTCATCGTCCGGCCCAGGGCTGGACGATTTCCGCCGGGGAAGTTCAATCGCGCTTCGATGCCACGAAAGGGCTGGACCCGATCTTTCAAACGCACGACGGCTCCAACTGCGATCACGGCATCGACACTTCGACCGTCGCGGCGCGGCGCGCGGCCTATAGCCTTCTGCTCAGCCGCGGCCTGATCCGGATTCCGATTCCGGTCGCCGCCCATGCGGAGTTCGAAGTGGTTCGGGTGGAGAATCCGTAC
>CAZXCO010000363.1:0-2620 GCA_964639095.1 uncultured Solibacteraceae bacterium | reverse complement strand
GAGCGGCGCGTGTCCCAGCTGGAGATTGAGCGGCAGGCGCTGAACCGGGAGACCGACGCAGCCTCGAAAGACCGGCTGCGGCATATCGAAGAAGAACTGGAGCGGCTGCGTGGCGAATCCGCCGGACTCAAGGAACGCTGGAACCGCGAAAAGGGCTCCATCACCCGGGTGCAGCAGCTCAAGGAGGAACTGGAGCAGGCGCGCGCCGAAGGGGAACGGGCCACTCGCGCCGGCGACTGGGAGAAAGCGGCTCAGATCAAATACGGCAAGATGGCCAGCATCGAACAGGAGATCGAGTCGGCGGAGCACGACCTGGAGGCGATCAAATCCGGAACCGCTCTGCTCAAGGAGGAGATCGACGAAGAGGACATTGCGAGGATTGTGGCCAAGTGGACCGGCATTCCGGTCTCGCGCATGCTCGAAGGCGAGGTTCAGAAGCTGATCCACATGGAGGAACGGCTGCACGAGCGCGTCGTCGGCCAGGATGAAGCGGTGTCGCTCGTGGCCAACGCCATCCGGCGCAACCGGGCGGGGTTGAGCGATCCCAATCGTCCGATCGGCAGCTTCATCTTCCTTGGTCCGACCGGTGTGGGCAAGACTGAGCTGGCGAAGGCGCTGGCGCAGTTCCTGTTCGATGACGACAAGGCCATGGTTCGGGTGGATATGTCCGAATACATGGAGAAACACTCCGTGGCGCGGATGATCGGCGCGCCCCCGGGCTATGTCGGCTATGACGAAGGCGGCCAGTTGACGGAACACGTGCGACGGCGCCCGTATTCGGTGGTCCTGTTCGATGAAATCGAGAAAGGGCACCCGGACGTCTTCAACACGCTGCTGCAGATCCTCGATGACGGCCGTCTGACCGACGGGCAGGGGCGCACGGTGGATTTCAAAAACACCGTGATCATCATGACCTCGAACGTAGGCAGCGCGATCATCCACGATTCGACGCCCATCGGCTTCTCGGTGAACCAGAAGGGCAAGAGCGGTCAGGAGGATGTGCGGAAGCGGCTTCTGGATGCCCTGCGGCAGACCTTCCGGCCGGAGTTCCTGAACCGGGTGGATGACATCATCGTGTTCAATCCGCTCTCGAAGGAGCACCTGTCCGTGATCATCGACCTGCAGTTGAAGCGGCTCGAAGCCCAGCTTGCCGACCGCGGCCTGAAGCTGCACGTGACGCCGGAGGCGAAGGAAGTGGTCATGAGCGACGGCTACGATCCGGCCTACGGGGCCCGGCCGATGCGCCGGTCGATTCAGCGGCTGATTCAGGATCCGCTCTCGTTGCGGTTGCTGGCAGGCGAGTTCCTGTCCGGCGAAACGGTCGTGGTCGAGCGTGACGGCGATGGCGGCAAGCTGAAGTTCGAGAAGCAGACAGAGCCGGTTACAGCGTAAGCGGTACGGCGTAAACAATATGGCCGGAGGTTGTCGCGTCCGACGCGGCGGCCTCCGGCCTTTTTTGTGTTCGCGGTCAGGCGCTTGCGGTCAGATGATGTGGAAGGCCGAGCTTGAACCGGACCCGGTCGATCTCCTGCAGAGGCTTGAGGAACTCCGGTTCTTCGAGCGGCCAGAGGCGCGCCGGCGCCGCTGTCGAACCGGAGGCGACGAGCAGACAATTCACGGCGCGTCGCGCGGCTTCGTTCGCGGCCTCCATGCACGCGATATCGGTATACGTCCGCACGTAATCCGAGGCCAGAAAGAGATTCTCCAGCTCGATCTGGGCCTCGGGCCGGAACTGAAGTGAGCCGGCGGTATTGATCAGAAGGGGTTCGGCGTTCGCGGCGGAACCGGGGTTGGGGAACTGGATATCCGGATCGAGGAACCAGGTCACCAGATTCGCGTCGTCGATGGGTGTTTTTCCGCTCTCGTTCAGGTGTTGTTTGAGCTGTGCCCAGACCTCCTGTTTGATCTCTTCCGCGGTGCATTGCCGCGCCGGCTTTTTGAAGATCACGCCGGGGGATTCCCAGTCGGAGATATCCACCGAAAGGATGCCACCCACGGCGCCATTGCCGTAGCGCGAGAAATCCACGTTCGTCCAGAACTGGCGCTGCGAGATGGAGGTCAGGGCCCAGGGTGAATCGAGATAGATCGTGTGACCGTTGGCCAGGGGCTCATCCTTCGCAAGATAGAACTGGATGCCGTTCATCCACCGGGTGCTCAGCTTGTCCAGACCGGCAAGCGACGGCGCCGCGCGCTTCAGATCTGCCGTCGTCAACGCCGCCATCACTTCCACGGGCAGGGCCGCGACGTAAAAATCCGCAATCACGGCGGATTGCCCGGCGGCGCTCTCCACCGTGGCGGCCTTGACCCGCCTGCCGTCCGTCTCGATGCCGGCAAGGCGCGAACCCGTATGGAATTCGACGCCCTTGTCCCGAAGGTATTGCGTCCAGGGGTCGATCCAGACATCGCTGGTCGGACCCGCGAGCAACCGGTCGAACACGAGGTCGGGAGAGATCAGCCCGTAGAGGAGCTGCAGTTGGGTGCAGCCGACGGTGCGCGTGCTGCTCTCTTCGGCGCGCATGGCGACCAGAGAGCGCGTGAGTCCCTGTCCGAGATACGCCTGATACTCCTTCGACATTTTCGGCGCGGATATGAAATCCCACCAGGTGCTGTTTTCGTATTC
>CAZXCO010000362.1:0-2800 GCA_964639095.1 uncultured Solibacteraceae bacterium | reverse complement strand
CAGCACCCAGGATGTCAGCAACATTCCTAAGACCAGCAACAAGACCAGCGCGAAATAAAGGAGCAGCGGCCACATAGGCTTCAGGACTGTTCCTCCCCTGTCCAGGCGATGGTAACGAGCACGGCGCTTTCCGCGAGTGCTTCCACGTCATGCGGTACCTGTGTTTCAATCGACAGCAGGTTCCCTTGCTCGAGGTCAAACGACTTGCCGGCCGCGCGGGCGAGAACGTGCCCGGAGACGACCTGGATGGAGACTGGACCGGCAGCATGATGCTCAGCGAGGTGGGCGTCAGGCCGAAGGCCGATGAGCAGGATGCGAAGGTTCGGATACTTTACCAGGAGTTTGGCGTTTCGGCCCGCCTGCCATGGGTGATCTTCAGTGCGCAGACGCTCCACCTCGGAGGTGAGGTTGAAAGAGAGCAGTGGGCTGCCCGTTGGCTCGGGCTGCCTTTGCGCACCTGTCACCGTCTCTTCAATCGGTGTCATGAATCCCTCCTTCCTTATGCCAGCTGTTCCAGCCGTTCGGAAAGCTGCTCAAGTTGTCGATGCTTTCCCGCACCGAGCGCAGCTTCCACCGTCTCGAACTGCTCGCATAACTCAGCATGGTCGTGTTCGGAAAGAACCTTATCCGCCATCGGCAACAGCAGGTAGTTTTCCTTCCAGATATGGTCCACGTACAGGCGCACCAGGGCGCGCAGGGTTGTAACCAGGGTGTCCCGGCCTGTACCGTTTACGGCAAAAACCTGGATAGCATCGTTAAGCTGGGCGAGCAGAGCATGACCCTTCTCATGTTCGTGATGCAGAACCGCAATGGGACAGCCCGACGCGGGTACCCCTCTGGCCTCCAGCAAAGGGAACAGGTATTTTTCTTCTTTTACGTGGTGGCATTCCTCCGAGAACTGCCGGAGAAACGTGCTGATATCGCGAAGCACGCTGTCGGGTTCAGAGCCGCCAGCTTCGAGCCGGTCGGCGATTATGGATACCTTCGCGATCACCTTCTGAATAGTCTGATGCTCCTGTTCGAGCAGTGCAGTGGATTTGGTTGCAGTCATTATGCTTCTCCTCGCGTATGGCTCGACGCAGCGCTCCTGTGTGCCAGCTTCGTCTCCAGAAACGACTTCAGGGCTGCGGCATTGTTGTGTTCGGTGTCGTGAGAGCTGTACAGCAATGTCACCGTGCCGTGTTTGGCGGCATCCAGGATCGAATGCCATACATCCGGGTGCTGATCGAGCTCCGTGAAGTACCTGTGCTGAAATTCGGTCCACTTTGCCGGGTCGTGGGAAAACCACTTTCGCAGCTTGTCGCTGGGCCCCGCTTCTTTCTGCCATCCGTCCATGTGGAGATCCGTTTTCCGGACACCGCGCGGCCAGAGCCGTTCAACAAGAAAGCGTGTGCCGTCATGCGTCTCCCGTTTGTCATAAACGCGTTTCAACTGAATCATGGGCCACCTCTTATTTGGCGGAGTGCTGCTTCGCCGGTTGATAGCCGCCAACGACCGCCCGGAACGCGGTCGCCAGCCGGTTCCAGGCATTGATCGCGATAACCGTCATCGTCAGATCCACGATTTCACGTTCATCGAAATGTTCGCGCGCGAGGCGATAAACATCATCCGGCACGTGGCCGGTACTCACTTCGGTGACGGCTTCTGTCCACGCGAGGGCCGCGCGCTCCCGGGGCGTGAAAAACGGAGCCTCGCGCCATACGCTGAGCGCATAGAGCCGCTGTTCGGATTCTCCGCCTGCGCGCGCGTCCTGGCTGTGCATGTCCACGCAGTAAGCGCATCCGTTCATCATCGAGGCTCGCAGTTTCACCAGTTCTGCCAGCGGCTTCTCGATCTTCAGTTCGTGCGCATATCGCTCCAGTGCGCCCATGGCCTGAAGGGCTTCGGGCGCGATTTTCCGATAGTCAATTCGCGGCTGTGTCTTTTCCGTCGCCATAAGTCCTCCTGGTTGGCTGATAGGTCAGGATGCGGCCCCACACATCGGCCATCCCCCAAATGCCGGATCGTACACATTCCAACTGAACGATCTGGCTGTGATCGACGAAGAGAGTCACGTCCGGCCCGTAGTTTTTGACGTACCAGGTGAATACTTCCGGATCGGCAGCCTCGAACATCACTTTTTCGAGGCCGAGCGATCCGATGATTCTGGCCGGCACATCTGTGCGCCAGACCTTCACGTTTTCTGTAATGCCTTCCGACTCGATCATGATCAGGTAGGCGCCGGCATCGATAAACCGCTTCGCCAGTCGAATCGGCCATTCCGGATCGCGCGTACCCGCCGCCTCGAGATCTTCGGCGCTTGTCGCTCCGCCGGCTCCAAACTGGATGCCGATCTCCGGTTTGGCCTTAAGTCCGGCCTTCTGCACCCTTTCGATCAGGCGCATCCAGTCGTCTGCGGGAATCGTGATGAATCCGCAGGAGACTTCGACAATGTCGAAGCCGACACGCTTGCACTCCTCGATGTACTTGTCGACGGCGTCGGGGCCCTGCGTCAGCACGTATTCGATGAAGCCGCCGGTTGAAACCAGAACGTCGTGGTTGTGGCACAGCTTCAGAAGGTCGATGAGCACAGGACGCGGCATCAGGCTGAAAGACCCGCCGGCAAATTTGAGTGAGTCCACATACTCACCCATGGTTTCCAGGATGTCTTCCAGCTGACGCTTTCCCAGAGGCGTGTAATAGGGGCCGCGAATCTCGGTAAGCCTGGTGGCTCGCGGCTTGGCCGAGCGCTCATTGACTCGCAGAAAAGGAAACGCCCGTTCAGACATGTTCGGAACTCCTCACGTGGTTGGGTATGCGA
>CAZXCO010000361.1:0-1603 GCA_964639095.1 uncultured Solibacteraceae bacterium | reverse complement strand
CTTGTGTCCGGCAATCGTGAGGGGAAACGCCACGATCAGCCATTCCGCCGCCAGATCCCCCAATGTGCATCCGCTGCCGCAGTGCAGGGCGCCGATTCCAACCGACTGCCAGAACGGCTTTTCCCTCTTGTGCTCCTGCACTTCCCGGCTGCCGTGGCCCGCCGGCAGCGCGTTGCTCACCGGCATTCTTCCCACCCTGAAGTACGCGTAGAGCGCAAGCAGCCCCGCATAGAGTCCGGTCACCGGCCAGACGACATCCATGATCCACATTTTCTGCCGGCGGCCATTGTTTACCAGCCCGCGAACGGGGCTGCAGGCGGCGTGCCAGTCCCGCTAAGGCAGGTGTCATCCCGGAGCCGTTCGGGATCATCCCGGAATCGTGTTCATCCTGACCCGGATTTCCCAGGAACCCCGCGGTTGTTCGGTTAAACTGGAGTTTCGATGTCTGAAAACGAGAGCTTTTACCGCATCAGCAAGCTGCCCCCTTACGTGTTCGCCGTCATCAATGAGATGAAGGCAAAAGCACGGGCAGCCCAGTTGGATGTGGTTGACCTCGGAATGGGGAATCCCGACGGGGCGACGCCTCAGGTCGTGGTCGACAAGCTCATCGAAGCCGCGCGCAATCCGCGAAATCACCGGTATTCGGTCTCGCGGGGCATTCAGCATCTGCGCGAGGAGATTGTGCGGCGCTACCAGCGCCGGTACGGAATCACGCTCGACCCGAATACGGAAGCCATTGTCACGATGGGCGCGAAAGACGCGCTCGCGCATCTGCTGTTTGCGACCATCGGGCCGGGCGACATCGTCGTTTCGCCGAATCCCGCTTATCCGATTCACCAGTACGGCGTCATCATGTCGGAAGGCCACGCCTGCATGCTGCCGATGCCGAACGCCGAGACTTTTCTTGGCCGGCTGCAGGAACTCTATCGCGAGTCGCCGAAGCCCCCGAAGATGCTGCTGATTTCGTTCCCGCACAACCCGACGACGACGTGCGTGGACCTGCCTTTTCTGACGGAGATCGTGAATCTGGCGCGCAGCCACGACACGCTGATCGTGCACGACTTCGCCTACGCGGATCTGGGCTTCGACGGCTACCGGCCGCCGAGCATCCTCGAAGTTCCCGGCGCGAAAGAGATTGCCGTCGAGATCTTTTCCATGTCGAAGAGCTACAACATGGCGGGCTGGAGAGTCGGGTTTTGCCTCGGGAACGCGAAGATGATCGCGGCTCTGGCGCGCATCAAGAGCTACCTCGACTACGGCGTATTCCAGCCGATTCAAATCGCCTCGATTGTGGCTCTGCGCGAATGCGACAACGACTCGGTGAAGATTCGCGAAGTCTACCAGCGGCGCCGCGACGTTCTCGTCGACGGTCTCTGCCGCGCCGGATGGCCGGTGCAATCGCCCAAAGGCACCATGTTCCTGTGGGCGCCGGTGCCGGAGCGATACAGTCATCTGGGGTCGCTGGAATTTTCGAAGCTTCTGATGGAGAAGGCGCTCGTCGCGGTGTCGCCCGGCGTTGGGTTCGGGCCCATGGGCGAGGGCTTCGTGCGCTTCGCGCAGATCGAGAACGAGCACCGGCCGCGGCCGGCAACGCGCTCCAACG
>CAZXCO010000360.1:0-2518 GCA_964639095.1 uncultured Solibacteraceae bacterium | reverse complement strand
TTTCCTCGCCCGCCGCCTGCTCTCCCTGTTGCCGTCCGGCTTCGAAAGCCGCACGGCGTTCCGTGGCCATCCGCGCTTCGATTTCCTGCACCTTCGCGCGCAGCCGGGCGATTTCGGCATCCTGACCCGGTTCGGGCCGGGGCCGTTCCTCCTGACGGCTCGTGTCCCGGTCGCGCCGGGAGACATGCGGAAAGACCATCGTCTGCACATCGCCCGTATCGGCGCCGCGCAGCAGCTTAGACAACATACTGCTCTCCGACCGTGCCTTTCATGGTGACGAGTCCTTCCGCTTCCAGTTCCCGCACCACCGCGATGACCTGCTGCTGGGCCGTCTCCACTTCTTTGATCCGCACCGGCCCCATCGACTCCATCTCCTCCCGCATCATCTCCGCGCTGCGGGTCGACAGCGTGCCGAGGAAATGCTCGCGAAGCTGTTCGCTGGTGCCTTTGAGGGCCAGCGTCAGCACCTTGCGATCCACGCGGGCGGTAATGTCCTTGAGCTGAATGGGATCGATCATCAGCAGATCCTCGAAGACAAACATCAGGTTGCGGATGGTCTCGACCAGATTCGGATTGTGCGCCTCGATGGCGGTCAGGATCTCCTTGCTTGTGCCGGAATCGAGACGGTTGAACATCTCCGCCACGGCCCGGATGCCGCCATACGACTCGCGGCTGTATTCCCCGATGGACTTCAGCTTCTTGCCGATAACGGTGGCGATTTTGTTCACGATTTCGGGTGAGATCTGATCGAGAACGCCCATGCGCAGGGCGACATCCGACCGCATGTCGGATGGGAGCGAAACCAGCAGGGCCGCCGCCTGCGACGGGTTGAGGTGGGAAAGGACCAGCGCGATCGTCTGCGGATGTTCGTTGTGGATGAACTTCGCCAGTTGCTGGGGATCCACTTTCTGCAGCACGTCGAGGCTGGCATATTCGCCGCCCATCGACTTCGCCAGACGATCGATCAGCCTTTTTGCGGTTTCCGGACCGAAGGCCTGGTTCAGCATCTTCTTGGCATAATCCAGACCGCCGCGCACGACGAAATCGTGCGCCATATTCATCTGGTAGAACTCTTCGAGGAGATTTTCCGCCTGATCGGCGGAAATGGCTTCGAGCCGGGCGATCTCGCGGCTGACGAGTTGCACCTCGTCTTCCGAAAGCTGCTTGATGATTTCCGCGCTCGCCTTATCGCCCAGAAGGACCAGAAACATGGCGGCCTTGCGCAGCCCGCTGAGCGACTCCGGATTCCGCGAAACCGCAGGTGTCATGACGAGTGCTTCGCTCCCGGTTCCGAGATCCAGCTGCGCAGCACGCTGGTGGCTTTCACCGAATCCTTATGCACGGAGTCCCGTATATGCCGGACGAGCACCTCCGTTTTCCGGGTGGTGGGTGGAAGCTTGATCCGGCTCATCTCCTCGGCTTCGATCTGAGACAGCCGTGCTTCGTTTTCCGCGATCTGCTGCTCCATCATCCGGGCTTTGCTGTCGAGCCCCTCCCCAGCCGCCGCGGGGCTTGCCGGGATAGCGGTCGGAGCGCCGTCCTCGACCTTTCCGGTGCGCCGCCGGCTTGAGAGGAGGAAGAAGGTTCCCGCCCCCAGAATGACGAGAAGCACCGCGCTCGCGATCACGGCAGGCTGTTTGAAATCGAAGGGCGTGGGCCGGGGTTTGGCCGGTGCCGGCCCCGTCGGCGGCTCGGCTTCGAGAGTCGCTTCGAAGGGCAGAGTCTCGACCGTGATCTGGTCTCCGCGCTGGGCATCGAATCCGGTGATCCCTGCCACGATGTCGTGTACGCCTTTGAGCACGTCGGGCGAGGGCGGCACAAGCGTTTTCCGGGCCCGCGGCCCCACGCCATTCCAGTGCACTGTCTGATCGACCAGCACCGCCGTCGAGACCCGCCGGATGCTTCCCCTCGGAGTCACGGAGTGCCTGACGGTATGGCTGGGCTGATAAGTCAGATTTTCGGAGCGGCGCATGATGCCCGACCCCGTTGTGGTTGCGCGCGCCGCGGGCCGGGGAAGATTCGTCGCGGTTCCTGGCGTCCCTCCGGCTGTTCCTGTTCCGCTCGACTCTTCAGTGGTCTGCGACGTCAGGACCGCCGACTTCACCGGGTCGTAGCTCTCGTCGTTCTCCTCGCTGGTCGTGAAATCGCAGTCCACGTTGACGCTGGCGCGGAAACGATCCCGGCCGAGCAGCGGCTCGAGAGCCGTATCGACTCTCGCCAGCATCTCCGATTCGATCTGGCGCCGGTAGTCGAGATTGGCGTCGGCCAGTTGGGCATCGCTATCGCCGGGCTCCCGCGGCCGGTTCAGCAGCCTGCCGTTGGAATCGATAATCGCGACGCCAGTGGGCGACAGCCCCTCGACAGCACCCGCCACCAGGTTCGCGATGGCGCTCACATTTGCCCGCGAAAGCTCGGCGCCGCGCTTCAGCCGGAGAACGACCGTTGCTTTGGATGGCTCCTTCGAATCGAGAAATACGGAGTCTTTGGCGAAAGTGATGTGAACGCGCGCCTGATCCAC
>CAZXCO010000359.1:0-3664 GCA_964639095.1 uncultured Solibacteraceae bacterium | reverse complement strand
TCGCAAGCAATCCGGTAATGTTGAACGACCCGAGCAGATCCTGTACGGCATCCTTTTGATTGCGATCGACCAGCAGATTGACGTGATGGTCCTCGCCGTTTTCCGTGACCGTGCGCAGCATCGAAACCAGCTTCGACCGGCGCTGCTTTTCGTAAAAGCGCAGTCCGAAGCTGACCGAAAACAGCAGCAGCGCGAGAATCAGCAGGAAACAGAAAGCGACGATGGCGTTCACGACTGCCCGATCTCCACGATTGTCTGAAACAGATTGGCCGGAAGCTGAATTCCCGACGCCCGCAGCTTTTCATAAAAGCGCGGCCGTACGCCCGTGGCCTTGAACCGGCCCAGCACCTTGCCGTTTTCGGCCACGCCCGTCTTTTCGAACAGGAAGATGTCCTGCATCGTCACCTGCTCGCCTTCCAGTCCGACGAGTTCAGTGACGTAAGTGATTTTGCGGCTGCCGTCGCTGAAACGCGCCACCTGCACCATGAGATCGATGGCGCTCGCCACCTGCGCCCGGATGGCGCGCACGCCCATATTGGCGTTGGCCATGCCGACCAGGACTTCAAGCCGCCCCACGGCATCGCGCGGGGTGTTCGAGTGGATCGTCGTCAGCGAGCCATCGTGGCCTGTGTTCATGGCCTGCAGCATGTCCAGCGCTTCTTCGCTGCGGACCTCGCCGACGATGATCCGGTCCGGCCGCATTCGAAGTGCATTGACCACGAGGTCACGGATCTTGATGGCGCCGCTGCCTTCGATGTTCGCCGGCCGCGTTTCCATGCGCGCCACGTGGGTCTGGCGCAGCCGCAGTTCCGCCGCATCTTCGATCGTGATGATGCGTTCGTTCTCGGGAATGTAGCTGGAGAGCACATTCAACAGCGTCGTCTTTCCGGCGCCGGTGCCGCCCGAGATCAGAATGTTGAGCCTCGCCTTGACGCACGCCTTCAGCAACTCCAGCATGCCCGCAGTCAGCGCCAGCTTCTTGACCAGATCCTCGCCTTCGAGCAGCTCTTTGCCGAAACGGCGGATGGAGAGCAGAGGACCGTCGACGGCAACCGGCGGGATGGCGGCATTGACGCGCGAGCCGTCCGGCAGACGCGCATCGACCAGCGGCGAAGACTCATCCACGCGCCGCCCCACGCGCGCTACTACCTTCTCGATGATCCGCAGCAGGTGAGTATTGTCCTTGAACTCGACCGACGTCCGGAAGAGCTTGCCGCCGCGTTCGATATAGACGAGCTTTGGTGTCGTGACCAGGATGTCGGAAATGGTGGAATCGCGCAGCAGCGGTTCGAGAGGCCCCAGGCCGAAGACTTCGTCGAGGACTTCTTCAATGACGCGTTCTTTTTCCGCCAGGCTCAGTGGAGTGCGCTCCTCCTCCACCAGCCTCGCGACGGCGACCCGGATCTCTGCACGCGCCCGCTCGCCTGCCAGCGAGGAGAGTGCTTCCAGATTGATCCGGTCCAGAAGCTTGCGGTGGATGGTGAACTTGAGTTCCTGATATTCCACTCCCGCCTGATCGCGATTCGTCAGGCGTGTGACCCAGCCCGCTTCCTGCCCGTTCTTTGTAATCGTTGTATCCGTCGTAGCCATAATTTCCTGTTGCTGATGCGGAGTGGCTCGCCGCTAAGCCTGCGCGCCCTTCGGAATCGCCGGTCCCTTCTGGAAGAAGGACAGCCAGCGTCTCGCGCCCGTCGGCCCCGTCCGGACCTCCGGCGCGGCCTTCGCGTCCAGGCTCCGCCGTCCCGTCGCCAGCGCCCGGATCGATTCCCCGAGCGCATTCAGATCCTTTCCCAGCACCGTGGTGGGCGGAAGGAGACGACCTTCCGAATGGGCCTCATAAAGAGCCATATGATCGTTCCGGAACAACGCTTCGCACCCGTGTCCCAGAGAGGCTTCGATGGCCTGAACGTCGAGTCTCCGCCGGTCTGCGACACGGTTCAGCAGCACCTTGAGACGGCTCGGGGCAAACCCGCGCTCCTCGATCATGTGAATCGCGCGCCGGCCGCTTTCGAGGCTCGCCGAGTCAGGGTTTGTCACCAGATACAATGCCTCCAGTTCGGTCAGAGAGTCGAGGGCAGCCACGCTGACGCTGCGCCCGAAATCGACGATGGAGATGGGATACGCCGAGCGCATGAACCGCGTGAGGTGCATCATCTCCTCCCGCCCCGGGGCCCGCTTCGCCGCCAGTTCGTCCGGCGCGGGAATCACGTCCAGATGCTCGCCGCAGGATGATACGAGTCCTTTCCAGAGGCTTGCGTCCATTCGCCGCAGATTATCGATTGCATCCCGTACGGTGTACGTATTCTTCGCCTTGGTCAGAAAGCGCAGCAGCCCGGCGTCGAAATCGAGATCGGCCAGCAGCGTGCGCTGTTTTATTTCGGCGGTTTCGGCTTTGGCAGCGCCCGTCTGCCGGGCAATAGAGGTTGCGGCATGGGCGGCGAATGTCGTCGCTCCGCACCCTCCACGCACGGAAAGAAAGCCGAATATTTTTCCCAGTCCGGTCGAAGCATCCGATCCGCTCCTCGACCGGCTGACCGAGAGCCGCTGCAGCGCGTCGCGCAATGTGTCGGCCAGAGGCGGATAGAGGTATTCGTTGGCGCCCGCCCGAAGGGCCTCCAGAATGCGCGTGGGGGAGGCGTCCGGATTGAGCACGAACACGGCCGGCTGGCTCGGGGTCGCGCGCAGGCGGCGCACGAATTCCTCCAGCGGAAGCGCCAGAGTGCTGGTTTCCACGAGGACCACATCCACCCGATGCCGCGCGATACGGTCGAGCAGCGCCTCGGGATCGGGCATGTCGCTCTGCCCTACGCTCTGTTCGATTGCGAGCCGGACCGGCAGCGTCTGGACACACGCATGGGCCTGCTCCCAAACCGTCCGGTTCGAGATAACGAATGCGGCCGTGAGCGGCATCATGCTCATTGAGTCGCCGCGCCTCCGGTCACGCCGCCCGGCTCCCCGCCGCCGGCAGCCGTGGGCTGCGTAAATGCCGGATTGAAAGATGGTGTCGCCGGCAGCGGAGCCTGCGGCGCCGATGCCGCGCGCGCCTTCTGCAGTTGCTCCAGCTCCTGCACCGGAATCTCTGTCCGGGCATTCCGTGCCGGTCCGGGTCCGGTCTGATCCGTCCCGGGAGTTCGCGGCGACTGCGTTAATACGCCTGGCCCCTCAAGAAAAGACGTCGGGCGCGGCAGATCCGGAAGGCTTTCCCCCTGCGGGATCGGCTGGACCAGTTCCGGCGTGACGATCTCGAGCAGTTCCGAATTGGATTTGTTCGTGGCCCGCGTGGTAAAGAGTTTGCCAAAGAGAGGGATGTCGCCCAGCCCCGGAATCTTGCTCAGCGATTCCGTAGTCCGGTTGTCCAGCAGGCCCGCGATCGCGAAGCTCTGCCCGCTCTGCAATTCGCTTTCAGTGTCCACGCGGCGCGTGTTGAGCGCCGGAATCGTCGATCCTTCAATGGACAGCGAATTGGCGAAATCGAGCGAACTGACCTCCGGCGTCACGTGCAAACGGATCGTGTCCCTGGGGGTTATCGTCGGCAGGAAGTGAATCCGGATGCCGAATTCGCGGAAGGAAACCGAGACCTGGCCCACGCCGCCGCCTCCGCCCTGCAGATTGGGAAACGGAAATTCGCCGCCGGCCACGAAGCTTGCTTCTTTGCCGTTCATCG
>CAZXCO010000358.1:0-1555 GCA_964639095.1 uncultured Solibacteraceae bacterium | reverse complement strand
GAGAAGGGCCCAAAGGAGGGCTGAACTGCTTGACCCACCTCATCGCAAACTCTACTCCTTCGTCTGGCGCGAGGCAAGCGAAACGCGGCGCGCATCAATACTGACGGTGATCTGCCGCTCAACCTCGAGTCGGGCTCCTGTACCGCTTGCGGATGGAGGCAACCAGTTCGGCGCGTGATTCAATACTGTGGCCGCGAGTCAGCGCTGCCGGTTCAATTCGCCGGCGCCGATTTTGCTGTTTTCTGTCCTGCTGTTTTGTGTCTCAGATGAGGGGGAGGGTTAGCCGGTTGGCCCTGTTGCCGCACGGACCATGCGCTGAACTGGCGGAGAGGGGGGGATTCGAACCCCCGGTAGAGGTTTAAGCCCCTACGACGGTTTAGCAAACCGCTGCTTTCGACCACTCAGCCACCTCTCCGGGTCTGCGCAGGTCGAACTAATCAAGAAAGATGGTAGCACGGCGCGCCCGGATTTCAGCCGTATCGAACTCCTTTCCCGCCGCGCCCTCGCGGCTGTCAGCGGCTGCGGCTAAGATGAAATTTCATGAGGATTGCCCTCGGGCAGATTGATCCCACGGTCGGCGATCTCAGCGGGAACGTCGCGCTGATGCTCCGTTTCGCCAAAGAGGCGGCGGCTCGCGGCGCCGAATGGATCGTTTTTCCTGAACTTTCGATCACCGGTTATCCCCCTCGCGATCTGGTTGAGAAGCCGGGCTTTATCGAGCGCTCCGAAAGAGCGCTTGGCCAGCTTGCGGAAGCCGCGCGTGAAATCCCCCTCGCCATCGTCGCCGGATACGTGGGGCGCTCGGACAAGCCCACCGGCAACCGGGCGACGAATTCGGCCGCCGTGATCCGCTCCGGCCGGATCCTCATGCGGCAGACGAAAATCCTGCTGCCGACATACGACGTCTTCGATGAAGCCCGGAATTTCACGCCCGCGGACAGCCAGACGGTCTGGCGCGCAGGAACGGAAAACCTCGCCCTCACCATTTGCGAGGATGCCTGGAACGACAAGCAGTTCTGGCAACGGCCGCTCTATGGACGAGACCCCGTGGACGAACTGATGCAGAAGGGCGCGAACGTGATCGTGAGCATCAACGCTTCGCCATTCCACATGGGAAAGCGGGAACTGCGCGAGCAGATGTTCCGGGCCATGGTGCGGCGGCATGGCGCCCCGGCTGTTGTGGTCAATCAGGTTGGCGGCAACGATCAGATCGTCTTCGATGGAACGAGCTTTGTCATGGATGCCGCCGGCAACGTGATCGCATCGGCGGCTTCTTTCCGCGAAGACCTGGTAATCGCCGATTTCACTGGCGGCACGGGTCAGGGCGACAAACATGCGAACCTGCCAGACGAGTGCGAGGCAGTTTACGAGGCGCTGGTTCTCGGGACGCGGGACTACATCCGCAAGTGCGGCTTCTCGCGTGTCCTGATCGGCCTGAGCGGAGGTATCGATTCCTCCCTCACGGCGGCGATTGCCGTGGATGCGGTGGGGCGCGAGAATGTCCATGGAGTCGCCATGCCCGGACCATTCTCCTAGGACCACAGCATCACCGACG
>CAZXCO010000357.1:0-3924 GCA_964639095.1 uncultured Solibacteraceae bacterium | reverse complement strand
CTGGCCGATGTGTTGAAGCGGCGCGCCGCGGCGCTGACCTCACCTGTTCAGATGTGCGATGCGCTGTCGCGCAACACACCGAAGCTGACGAATGGCGTGGAGATCCTGCTGGCCAACTGTCTGGCGCATGGCAGAAGGCAGTTCGTCGAAATCGCGCCCAACTTCCCCGATGAGTGCCGGTATGTGCTGGAGTCGCTGGGAAGTGTTTATCACAACGACGCGCTGGCACGGGAACAGAAACTGGCGCCGGCAGAGCGGCTGCGCTTTCATCAGGAACACAGCGCGCCGGTCATGAAGCAGTTGCACACCTGGCTGGAAGCGCAGATCAACGAGAACAGAACCGAGCCGAACTCAGGTCTGGGCAAAGCCATCACTTATCTGCGCCGTCACTGGAAAGGGCTGACCGCGTTTCTGCGCCAGACGGGAGCGCCGCTGGATAACAACATCTGCGAACAGGCGCTGAAGCGTGCCGTGCTGCACCGGAATTATGTGTACCCAGCGATTACGCGGAGGTGGGCGAATAACGGTTGCAGCGGACCGCTCATTCCGAGTTCTGTTGTATGGCGAACTGCACATAATCATAGTGCTTCCAGGAAGGCGAGGAGGCGGTCGCTGGGTCGGTAGTGTCGTGACTTCGAGGCTGGCGCTGTGATCTTGTCGATGGCGCGTTTCTTCATGGTCAGATCGGCCTCGACATACATGTGGGTGGTCGCGGTGCTTTCGTGACCGAGCCAGAGGGCAATCACTGTGATGTCAGCCCCTGACTGAAGAAGGTGCATTGCCGTCGAATGTCGAATAAGGTGTGGGAAGATCCGCCGCTTTCGCAGACTTGGACAACTCTGCCGCGCGATGGCCACCGCGGCGTTCAGACGCGACCGAACACCAGCCCTCGTCAACCGCTCACTTCGGCGACTCGGGAATAGAGGATCGCCATCCGCAGTGGAGATCTGGCGAAGCCAGTCGGCCAGTTGCCGGCGGGTTTCTTTCCACAGCGGAACGATACGTTCTTTGCGCCCTTTCCCGTGAATACGCACCGTGGTGCTCGGTCCCAGTTGCAAATCTTCTACGTTGAGCCGGATGATCTCGGATACTCGTGCACCGGTGTTGTACATGGTCGCAAGCATGACGGCATCGCGATGACCGCTCCAGGAGCTGCGATCCGGGGCATCAAGAACGGCGGTGACCTCTTTTTGCGAGAGATACGAGACCGGCACGCGGTCAAAGCGTTTGACGGGGATGGCCAGACTGTGGCTGATTGAAGCCAGAGCCGTCGGCTCCTGCAGTGCCGCGTACTGCAGAAACGATCGAAGCGCTGCCAGACGAGCATTACGACTTCGAACGGAGCAGTGCCTCTGCTTCTCGAGTGAGTCGAGAAAAGCAAGGATCTGTGGAGCGTCGAAATCCGCAAGCGTCAACGTGGACGGCGCTCTCCCAAACCGCTGCTCGCTGAACCGCAGGAAAAGGCGAAACGCGTCGCGATAGCTCGATATGGTTTCGGGGCTGGCGTTTCGCTGTTTGATAAGGTACTCGCAGAAGTATCGCTCAACGAGAGACGGAAGATCGGCTGTATGCGCGATGGCTCTGCCGGACATCTTGTTGCTCCTTTCCGGCGCCATAAACAAAGCGCTCGAACCGTTCATTCACCGTGTTCATGAGCTCAGGAATCGCGGTCACATACCAATAGGTATCAGTGACCTTGACATGCCCCAGATAGGTCGATAACGACGGCAACGCCACCTGAACATCGATACCGTCCCGGTGCCATTTCAGAAGTCGACGGCAAACAAAGCTGTGACGAAGGTCGTAGAGGCGAGGAAGCTGATAGCCCTGTTGTTCGACCCAGCCCAGCTTACGACGCAGGAGCTGAAATGCCCACAACGCCTTTCTATAGGTCAGCGCGGAGCCGTCGTCAGACAGAAAGAAAGCACCAGACTGAGGACTGCTCACTCGGCGATCGCAAAGGTTCGCATATTGGCGCAATGCACCCGCCGCCGTCGGGTCTATGACGACGATTCGAGACTTCGAGAATTTCGTCTGACGCACGGTCAGGACTTTGGCTTGCAGGTCCACATCAGCTCTGGTCAGCCGCAAGGGTTCGCGAGGCCGCATGCCGGTACATGCCAGCAGACCCAGATAGGTCCGCACGGACTGTGCGCGAAGTCCGGAGCGAGGACGCAGTTCGGTGGCTTCCCCCAGGAGTGCATGGATCTCTGCGTCTGTGTAGATGTGCGGGATGTAGCGATACTGTGCGGGCCCGAGAAGCCGGTTTGGGAGGGCTTCCGTAAGCGGCTCGACGGTTCGGAGATACCGAGCAAAGGGCTGGAGAATCAAAAGGCGCCGTGCGGCGGTGACCTGTTTCCCGGTGGATGACGACTGTGCCCAACGAAGAGCCAACTCGAGCGTGAAGGGCTTGCCCGGGGCTTCGTTGTCGGCGAAAAAGGCAAAGGCATGAAGAACCTGACCTGCGATGTTGAGTTGGAAGCCGAACGCACGTCGCAGGGAGAGGTAGGCCCGGACGTGTTCAGTCATAGGAGTCGGCGCCCTCATTGGTCCCCCTTGATTGGCCAGGGCAAAGCAACAGTCGTGAGACGTGGCAAGTCGACCTTTGTATAGATCGCGGTCGTGTCCAGGCATCTGTGACGGAGTACGTCGGCGATCTCCTTTATCGACGCGCCGCGCTGAAGCATCCGTGTGGCGGCTGTATGTCGCAAGATCCGCGGCCCGGTGACCGTCGATTCCATTCCGGTCCGGGCGGCTGCTCGAAGAATCAGGTTGCCTATCGTTGAGCGTGTCATTCGTTGCCCGACGGGAGCGCGGAGCCGAAGAAATATCTCTCGCGCGGCTGTCTGGGGGCGGCCTCGCCGGATGTACGCTGCCATCGCCGCGCCGATCGGCGCGGTCAAAGGCAGTTCGTCATCACGGCGTGACTTCGTGCCGACGATTCGCAATATGCCTTTGCGCCAGTCCAGGTCCTCAAGGCGAAGCCGGGCAACTTCCTGAGCGCGAAGGCCGAGGTCGACCAGACAACGTGTGATGGCGTAGTCGCGTCGACCCGCGACGGTACCGCGATCGAACGCCGATAGCAGACGTGCGACTTCCTGGTCCGTGAGGGCCGGCGGTAATGACGCCAAACGCCAACTGGCAGGTGCCGGAACGGCAAGAACGAGGTTTTCCTCGCATCTGCCATGAAGCCGGAGGAAACGGAAATAGCTACGCAGAGAGGAGGCGAGAACCTTGGTGCTTGCTGCCTTGAGGCGAGAGCCCCGTTTTGACAGATAAGATACGATGCTCTCCGGCACCAACACGGAAACGTCAACGTCGCGGTTGGAAAAGAACTCGTTAAGGAACTCCCGAACGTATCTTGTCCGATAGAGGCGCGTTGCGTCCTGCAATCCAACTGTGTTGAGCATGTACTCATCGAAGCGCCGGACTTCGAGATCGACACCTTCCACTTCCTTCGATTCGACTGGTTCCAGGCAACCAGCGCTTCGGAGGATAGCAGCGAAGTGACGGAGCCCTGCCCGAACCAGTTTTCGCTGCCGCACGCCACCGAACGGGCAGTCGCATTTAGAGAGATGGCGCGATAAGAAATCCGTGAAGTGGTTCTCTTGGACCTCTGAGGGACCGACGCGCCGTTTGGCCAACCAGAACGAGAAGTGAATCGCTCCCTGTTCGTAGAAGGAAATCGTGATATCGGCGTAGCCGCGGAAACGAAGCTTCGCCACCAGTTTCTTCACCGCCGACTTGAACGCGTCGGGAAGCTGTTGGTAAGCGGGCTTGATCGAGTTGGGGTGCATGAACGCTCCTTTCGCCGCCTGAGGGCGGACGGACGTTCATTGTTATGCGCACCGAATGGTGCCAGCAAGGCTGGAATCTCGCGCCTTCACGTCAGCTACTCCGCGTAATCGCTGGGTACACATAATT
>CAZXCO010000356.1:0-5779 GCA_964639095.1 uncultured Solibacteraceae bacterium | reverse complement strand
ACTCGACAACATCACCGCCCTCTGCGAAGGCGTCGAACCCAAGCCGAACCCGTTCGACGCGTATCTCTATCACGACGCGACGCCGCGCGTGCTCTCGACGCCCAAACACTTCGCCTACATCAAAATCGCCGAGGGTTGCGACCACCCCTGCACGTTCTGCGTGATCCCGCAGTATCGCGGCGCGTTCCGCAGCCGACGTTTCGAAAGCGTCATCTCCGAGGCCAAGCGCCTCTTCGCGCAAGGGATCCGCGAGATCAACCTGATCGGCCAGGACACCACCTGCTACGGCGAAGATCTCGGGCTGAAGGACGGCCTCGCGCAATTGCTCGCCCGGTTGGCGCAGATCGAGACGCCGCAGCCGAAGTGGGTCCGCTTTCTTTACGCTTACCCGAACAAGGTTACGCAGAAGCTTCTCGATACGATCGCGGAACACCGGGATCTCGTCAAATACATCGACATGCCCCTTCAGCACGCCAGCGCGCCGGTGCTGAAGCGTATGAAGCGGGGCGCTTCCGGGGACATTTTTTTGAAGCTGATCGAACGGATTCGCCGGACCATTCCCGGCGTCGCCATCCGCACCAGCTTTATCGCCGGATTCCCCGGCGAGACCGAGGCGGACTTCGCCACACTGTGCCAGTTTGTGGAGGCCGCGCAGTTCGATCGCCTGGGCGTTTTTTCTTATTCCGACGAAGATACCAGCGGCAGTTACCACCTAGACCGCAAAGTTGACGGACGCACCATTTCCAATCGGAAGCGTCGCCTGATGGCCATCCAGCGGAAGATTTCCCGTACGAAAAACCGCGGAATGATCGGCCGCGAAGTTCCCGTGCTGGTGGAAGGCCCCTCGCCCGATACCGATCTCCTGTGGCAGGCCCGCATGTCGACACAGGCGCCGGAGATCGATGGTACGGTTCTGATCAACGATTTCGAAGGGAGCGAGCCCGCGCCCGGCCAGATGCGCCTGCTGCGGATCACCGAAGCTCACGACTACGACCTGATCGGCACGCTGCTTGCATCCACAGAGCCGGAGCCGGGGACTCGGTTTGTGTCCGGACCTGCGCTGGTGAATATCGCGCCGGCGGGATTCGTGATTCCGAATCAGATTCCCACGCGATAAACGCTCAAAATGAAGTGCCCGATCTGCCAAAAACCCGTCGATCTGAAGGACCCGGAAGCGCCGTTCTGCAGCGAGCGATGCCGCCTGATCGACCTGGGGAACTGGGCGTCCGAAAAGTACGTGATTTCAACGCCTGCTTCCCCGCCGCCGGACCGCGAACCCGATGAGAAGTAAGCCGGCGTGGGTCTTCGCCACCTGGTTCGGCTGCGGATTCTCGCGCGTCGCGCCGGGGACAGTGGGTTCACTGGCGGCCGCTGTGCTCGCATGGCCCCTGGCCCGCGTTGGATTCGGCCGGCTCCAGTTCCTCGTGCTCGTCTTCGCGCTGCTCTATCCCGCGATTCGCGCAGCCGATGTGGTGGCGGCGCAATCGAAACGAAAGGATCCGCAAACCGTCGTAATTGATGAGGTTCTGGGTCAGTGGCTCACGTTCGCCGGCGCACTCCGCTTCGATCTGCTGACGTTTGCCCTGGCTTTCGGGCTTTTTCGTCTCTTCGACATCTGGAAGCCGCCTCCCATCCGGCTGATCGAGCAGGTTCCCGGGGGCGCGGGCATCGTGCTCGACGACATCATGGCCGGCGCATACGGCGCACTTGTCTTATTCCTGGTGGGATGGTTCAATCATCATTAGTTCGACGTCTAAACTCATGGCAATCCGCAAAGATTCAAACGGCCGCCCGGTGATTTCGCAAGTCCAGCCGGCAGCAGCAATTACCGGAGGGGAACTCTATATTCGGGGCAAGGGTCTTGCGACGTCGGACCGCCCGCACGTCACGATCGGCGAAGTGTCCGCCCCGGTCGTCATCGGCTCGAACTCTCTGGTTATCGTCAGGGTGCCGGAAGGCGCCTCGGCCGGCGAACTCGTGGTGGAAAACGGGTCGCAGGCCAGCGACGCGTGGACGTGCGATATCGGCCTCCAGATTGCGGAAAGCCTGCATCCCGTCACCAATCCGGCCATCGATCCGGCCGGAAATATTTACACCACGTTCAGCGGGTCGCGCGGCCAGAAAGTCCCGGTTGCGGTCTACCGCATCGATCTGAACTTCAATCTGACGCCTTTCATCAACGACATGATGAACGCCACCGGGATCGCGATCGGCCGTGACGGGCTCGTCTACGTCTCGAGCCGTTTCGACGGCGTGGTGTATCAGGTCACACCGAACGGCAATATGTCGGTTTTCGTCGAAGGCATGGGCGTCGCCACGGGCATCGTATTCGACGACGAGAACAATCTTTACGTCGGCGACCGCAGCGGCACGATCTTCAAAATCAGTCCGTCGCGGCAGATCTTTGTCTTCGCGACCATTGAGCCATCCATTTCCGCCTATCATCTCGCCTGGGGACCGGATCAGCATCTTTATGTCAGCGGCCCCACGACCTCCAGCTTCGACGCCATCTACCGCGTGGCGCACAACGGCGATGTTCAGACCTTCTATCGCGGGCTGGGACGGCCGCAGGGCATGGCGTTCGATGTGGACGGAAATCTCTACTGCGCGGCGTCTCACATGGGCCGCAAGGGCGTCGTGCGGATTACACCGGATCGCAACGCGGATCTTTTTGTGTCCGGACCTGGCATCGTGGGCCTCGCCTTTTCGCCGACACGCGCGATGATCGTTTCGACGACCAGCGCCATCTTCCGGGTGGACGTCGGTATTCGCGGCTCGCAATTTGCCTGAAATGAATGCCGAAATCATAGCCGTCGGCTCGGAGATGCTGACGCACAAGCGCGTCGATACCAACTCGCTCTTTCTGACAGAACATCTGAATAATCTCGGTATCGAGGTGACCGCCAAGCATGTGATCGGCGACGACCTGGAGCGCATCGCAGGCACGATCCGGCGGGCCATGGCGGCGGCGCAGTTCGTGATCGTCTCCGGCGGCCTCGGCCCCACCGAAGACGACCTGACGCGCGACGCCGTTGCCACCGCCCTCGGACGGCGCCAGAGTTTCAGCCCCGAAATCAGCAACGGCATTGAACAGCGCTACCGCACCATGAACCGGACGATGCCGGAGATCAACCGCCGGCAGGCCATGGTGATCGAGGGCGCGCACGTGCTTGCCAACGATCGAGGCACGGCGCCCGGCCAGTGGATTGAAGAAGGCGGCGGGGTGCTGATGATTCTGCCCGGTCCCCCGCACGAGCTGAAGGCGATGTTCTCACGCCAGTGCATGCCTCGCCTGGAGCGGATTGTGCCCCCGCTCGCGATTCGCACGCTCGAACTGCGGATCTCGGGCATGTCGGAATCCGAGCTCGATCAGGCCATCGCGCCCGTCTACAAGCGATACGAGAATCCCGTCACCACCATCCTTGCCCACAACGGCGACATGCAGGTGCACCTGCGGGCTCGCTGCTCCAGCGAATCCGAAGCGGCCCTGCTGCTGGCCGAAGTGGGCGCGAAGATAGAAGCCGTCCTCGGAGATCGCATCTATTCGCGGAACGGCGATCCGCTGGAAGCGGTCGTGGGGCGGCAACTGACGGAACAACGGGCGACGCTCGCGGTGGCTGAGAGCGCGACCGGTGGCGGGCTTGCCGACCGCATTTCGAGCGTACCCGGCGCTTCCGCCTGGTTTCTCGGCGGATTCGTGACTTACAACCGGCGCATGAAGATCGAACTGCTCGGCGTGCCCGCGGAAACTCTCGATCAGTTCGGCCCCGTAAGCGCGCAGACGGCCGAGGCAATGGCCAGCGGCGCGCGCCGGCGCACGGGCGCGACATGGGCCGTCTCGGTCACAGGCAATGCGGGCCCCACGACCGACGGCGATCAGGCGCCGGTCGGCATGGTCCACGTGGGTCTCAGCGGCCCCTCTGAGACCGCGAGCTGGCATCGCCACTGGCCGACGAGCGACCGCGCGCGTGTGCGGGCCTTCGCGGCCCAGATGGCCCTCGACCTCTTACACCGGAAACTGAATCAATAGAGCGCGGACCGCGTCGACGCAAAGCGCCGCGGCGTGCTTCGATTCGTTCGAAAGCCCTCCGACCGCCTGCTCGATGTCCGCGGCGCTGAGGCTCTTGAGCGCATGCCGGTCCCGGCCGCCGATGAGTTCCGTGAGCGCCGACCCGGACGCGATGGAAGCCGTGCAGCCGCGAACCTTGAATCCGCATTGAGAGACGCGGCCGTCTTCGATCCGCACCGAGAGCCGCAGAATATCGCCGCAGATCGGATTCGAAACCTCGACCGTAACCGCGGGCGGGGGCAGTTCACCGACGTTGCGCGGGTTGCGGAAATGATCGATCAACTGCGGCGACACTCAGCCCAATTGTAACCACATGGCCCTCGACCGGCTATGATGGCCACACATGACCACGGTGGTTGCAGGCGTCCTCGAACGCGATGACAAAATTCTGATTTGCCGGCGGCGCGCCGATCAGCCTCACGCGCTCAAGTGGGAATTCCCCGGGGGCAAGGTGGAAGGCGCCGAGACTCCCGAAACGGCCCTGATCCGCGAGCTGCGCGAAGAGCTGGGAATCGAATCGGAGGCGGGCTCCGAAATCATGCGCTACGAGTTCGCATACCCGGAGAAACAGCCCATTCTGCTGATCTTTCTGAGTGTTGCCCGCTGGCGGGGAGAGATCGAAAACCGGATTTTCCAGACCGTGCTCTGGGAACGCCCCGAAGCCCTTTCCGGCTATGACTTCCTGGAAGGAGACGCCCGCTTCCTCGACGCCCTTATCGCCCGGGAATCGTAAACGGTACGTCGCGGTCCTTGTTCAGCTCTTTCGAACGCGCAATATCGATGAGATCGAGCGACGCCTGGTTGTGCGTATTCTCGGTCGTGACGTAGTGCAGGGTATTGTCTTCCACCCAGTACGCGAGCGCCGGATAGACTTCATGATTCTTGTACGCGATCAGATAATAATTCTGCGGCGTCCCGAGCAGACCGCCCGGCGCGGAAGTTGTTGCTCCGGTGTTCGCATTCGCGTTGCTGTTATCGGCTGAGGGCGGCGCGGGCGATTCCGGCGCTGTGGGTTGCTGCTGCGGCGCCGGCGCCGGACCCCGGGAATCAAAATACTGGTTGATTATGACAGGCTGCTGCGGCGCGGCTTCCGCGGGCGGCTGTGCATAGGATGCCGGGGGAACCCCGTAAGGAGCGGCGTACTGATTCGCGTAATCCAGGTAATCGAAATAATCCGGGACCCAGACGGAAAACGCGTAAGGAAAACCGGCAGGACCCCGCCGGCCGCGGCCAAAGCCGCGGTTAAAACCGCGGCCCGTGAAATTCTGTTTGGGACTAATCCCGGTGAATCCCGGAGTAATCCCGCCAAGCGGACGGCTCATCCCGCGGGATGCAAACCTGCCTCCGAGCGCTCCGCTTCCGCCAAACTGGGCCGCGGCGGGAGCCGCTGCCATTGCTACGAACAACCCGAAAGCAAGGAGAGTCTTCATTACAGTACCCTCGCTTTCAGGTTAGCACTCATCTACTTTTTCGCGGGCGCTGCGGGCGCGGGACGGCGCACGGCGGGCGCGGCCGCCGCAGGGGCCTTCGCCGGCGCCGGCGATGAGGATGTGGACGGCGCCGCCGCTTTCGTGCTGGTTGCGTCGTACATCGCGATGATGTCGCGCGTCACGTCGATCGTGTTCGATGCAAAGAGCACGGGGTTCGGCTGGCTGCTGACATCGAGAATCATCGTGTACCCCTTGTCGGTCGCATACTTCTGGAGCACCT
>CAZXCO010000355.1:0-9504 GCA_964639095.1 uncultured Solibacteraceae bacterium | reverse complement strand
GCCGTGCTGTGCTTGATCGCGTGAGCGCAAATTGTCGGAGTTGAGGTCAGCCCCGTAACCGACACCTCGCCAATGTACTTCGCAAGCGCCCCGCTCTCCAGCAGATCGCGCGTGATGTTGTCGAGCCAGAGACTCTGACCCAGACTGTGCAGTCGTTGTGTTGCTTTCATAAGCTTTTCCTCATTGCACACCCACATGGCTCATATCGTTCCAGAGTTGAATCGCCGGCCGCGAAAGATCGCGATCGTAGCCGACCGCGCTGAGGCTGGCTGTGCCGAGCACGAACGAGTTACAGTACCGTAACGGCTCCAGACCGATCCATCGCGCTGCCAGCACGCGGATGAAATGACCGCTGGAAAACAGGAGTACGTTCCCATCAATCGCACGCATACGCGTCACCACATCGTCCGCCCGCGCCGCCACCTGGGCCGGCGTTTCACCGCCCGGCGCGCCATCGCGAAACAAGTCCCAGTCCGGGCGTTCCTTGTGAATCTCGTCAGACCGGAGCCCTTCGTACTTCCCATAGTCCCACTCGACAAGCGCTCTATCGACTTCGGCGACCGAACCGAATCCCGCCAGAGCGCAGGTAGTCCGGGCGCGTTGCAGAGGGCTCGTGAAGACGCGGGCGAAGGTAATGTCCTTCAGCCTGTCTTTCAATTCGCGCGCATTCTTTTCCCCTTGGATCGTCAGCGGCAGGTCGGTGCAGCCTGTGTGCTGGCCGGTGATCGTCCACGCTGTGTCGCCATGGCGGGCAATGTAAATCACAGGAAGATGGTTGTCCATATTGGTTGAGCGCGAGTCTCATTCATCAAGAGCGCCGACGCTCGCAATTGGTTGGGAAGATCGTGAAATACCACGGAAGTGGCAGGAAGCCTGTAGCCCTGGGAGTCAGGTCAAAATGCCTCGTTCTCGTGATGAACTGCAAATGCCGGCCCGCGCATACTCGGCTCGTATGCGCAACCTGCATTTGCTGGACCGTCCGGCCCCAAAAACACCCGTCGTCGTCGAAGGCACACGGATTGAGGTTCCGGTCGAACTGAAGCCCGAAACCCTTCAGCAATCTGTGGCAGTAAGTGCCGCGGAGGAACCCGCGCCTGCTGCCGGTCATGCTGACTGGTGCGGCTAATGTTCCGATCTTACGAATACTTCCGTCCGGGATCGTGATTTGACATCGATCATCACGAAACCGTGTGGTGCCTCACCGAAAAGCTTCAACGCCTCACCTGCTGAGCGCCCAGACGGGGCTCAACTGGTTCGCCTGGCGCTCCGCTTTTCGGAAACTCGCGCAAGCCCGGCAGCCTGAGGCTGAGCGCACAGCCAAAGGGCTGTTTTGCGCGGTGAGGAGTCAGCCCGTTCAAGTGAGGATAAACATGCAAGCTCTGATCGCCATTCCTGATGTCGAAGCGCTTCGCAAGCACGGCGGACCCCGCCCGACCCTGCTGTGCCCGGTGGCCGGCGTGCCCCTCGTCAAACGCATTCTGGAAACCGCGGCCCGGGCCGATGTGGGCTCCGTCATCCTCATATTCCATGAGGGTCTCGACCCGGCGATCCTCGATCTCAACGCGGGATCTCCGCTTCTGAAAGACGTGAGGATTCGCATCCTCCTTCTCGCCGAGGCCTTCGATCAGCAGAACGCAGCCCACTGGGCCATCATCGAGCCGCATCTCGATGAAGAATTCCTCTGGCTGCCCTGGAATTTCGTAACGCACAATCGCGCTCTTGCGGACTTGCCACTCTCCCGGATCCGCCGCGTCATTCCGGAGCCGCCAATCGAAGGCGTCACCATCGATTCCGCCGCGGACGTGCCTCGCGCGGAGCGTCTCCTTGTTGAGCACGCCGGCAAGCTCACCGACGGCATCTACTCCGATTTCCACCGCCGCTTTTGCCCGCCGGTGGTGCGTCTGCTGGCTCACTGTCCAGTAACTCCGAATCAGATCGCCGCCGCCGGCTTGATCGTTGCCCTCTTTGCCGCATTCCTCTTTGCCCGTGGCTTCTACGCGAGTTATGTTGCCGGTGCTTTGCTCTTCTTCCTCTCGGGCCTCATCGACGAGATGGATGGCACGATTGCCCGCATCAAGTTCCTCGAGTCTGCCTTCGGGACGTGGTTCGAGGGGCTTGTCGATAATGCCACGTATCTCGCGGTCTTCGCCGGCATCGCCATCGGTCTGCATCACAAGTTCGGCGCGTGGGCATGGGACACGGGCCTTGCGCTGATCATCGCCGCACAGCGGAAGCTCGCGACCCGATGCGATCGGCTCAGGGAGTACGCAAAGCGGATGAACCGCCTGACGGAACCCGACTCATCGAAGCTGATCTCAAGGGCTTCAGGCACGTCCATATTTTCGTAAAGGCGGGTGCTCGTTCACGATCTGCTGCTCTTCACCCCCGCACACCCAACAGACCTGCTCATAATTTCCTGGAAAGTCCGCGCCCCATCAGTGGGCGCTGCTATGCGGCCCGGCTACGGCACGTCGCGCGAAGGCGCGCGCAAACCCCAGGCACCGGATCACTTTCCAGTCTCGTTCACGCTGCGATTTCCATAAATGCGTATTCCGGCCAACAGAAGCCACTGCGAGCGGACTCTGATTAAGCAGGAGGTCGCACCAAAGGCGACCTCTTTCAGAAAAGGAAAAACAACAACCATGAAATTTTCCGCATTTATCTTCGGGACTCTGCTGGCATGCGCGGGGCTGCTCAGCGCACAGGAAGAAACCCCGCTGCCCCGCTATGAGCTTGGTTTGACTTACTCGGGCGTGCACTCGAGCGCCGCCCACAACGACTCTCAGATCACGGAAAATGGCGGTTCCGGCCAGTTCGTATACAACTTCAACAGGTGGCTCGGCGGAGTCGCCGATCTGGGCGGCTACGCCAACACGCGCAGTGGTATCGACGAAAAGACCTTCAGCTACCTGTTCGGGCCCCGTGTCAGCTGGCGCCATAACCGGTTGATCCCCTATGCCCAGGCTCTGTTCGGCGGCAGCAACGCATGGAGCGGTACGAACTCAAATAGCCAGAACGCCTTTACGCTGGCCCTCGGGGGCGGTCTCGACTACAGGCTGACCCGCCACATCGCGATCAAGCCGGTGCAGGTTGAGTATTTTCGCAGCCAGTTCGACAGCGCGCGTCTCGGTGGCGCCACCAGCAACTTCGGCGGCCATCAGAACGGCATCCGCTACTCGGCCGGTATTGTGCTGCTGTTCGGCAGCAAGTAGACATCCGGCAACGCGGATTCGTCGAACCCCGGGCGACTGCGCGCCCAGTGGCCTTCTGGCAACTTGCCTTGCCAAACGCCCTGGAGTCAGACGGGAATGAACGCCAGAGAGATCATGAGAATCTGCCGCGGGCGGCGCGAGCGCGCATGGATCCGGCGTGGCTGTCGAGCGGACAGCCGAACGCGTCGGGCTTCGGCCAGTCGCAGTGTGCGGAGCCGGGATAGTCGGGGGCGACGAGATGAGAGCGATCCGGACGCCCGCGAAAAGAACGGCTCGAACGGGACACAATCCAGCAGCCGTTGATCGTCCACGATCGGACTCGCCAGGCTGATCCGATGTTCTCGCTGCGCCGCGGATACCCCGATCGGGGTATCCGCGGTTTCCAGATCAGAGGGATGCGTTCGAAGGTACCTCGCGAGATAATGTGTTGTCCGCGTCAGCGTTTGGGCGGTAGCTCAGTCGTTGGAAAGTGCCCACCGGTGCGGCGCCTCCGAGACCCAAACGAAAGCCTCTATGCTGCGCATCGTGTCCTGGATGTTCCTCGGCATTGTACTCGGCACTACGGTTGCGCCGTGCCGGGCACAGGTGGCTGCAGCCAGCATCTCCGGAATCCTGCTCGACCAGGCTGGTCTGGCGGTCGCAGGCGCCGATGTGGTCGCAACGAACACCGCGACCAATTCGGTGCGCAGGGTGAAATCCCAGCCCGATGGAGAATACACGTTCCAGGCTTTGCCTCCGGGTCCCTACGACGTTGCTGTTCTCGCGCCAGGTTTCCGGAAGTATGTCAGGTCAGGGGTTCAGCTCGACGTAAGCCGGGACGCTCGCGTCGACGTGGTGCTGGTGGTGGGTGCGAGTTCCGACTCCGTTACTGTGCGCTCGGATGCCCCGCTCGTCAATCTACAGAGCGCACAGCTCGGATGCACCACCGAGAACGTGGAAATCACCGGACTGCCGCTGGTGAACCGTGACGTCTATGCCCTGCTGAACCTTACTCCGGGTGTGGAAATGAATACCACTGTCAACACCGTCGGGTTCCGGCAAACGATCGTCGCGGTCAACGGCTCGGCGGACGGAGGAACCGGATCGGTGGCCTACTTCCTCGATGGCGGCGCAAACATGAACGGGCTCCGCAACACGGGCAATGCGATCCCAAACCCCGATTCGATCCAGGAATTCCGCACCACGACGAACGCATACTCGGCGGAATTCGGGCGATTCACATCAGGCGTCGTGGATGTCGTGACGCGGTCCGGCACCAACAGCTTCCATGACTCGCTTTTCGAGTTCCTGCGCAACGACGCTCTCAATGCCAATGACTGGGGGGCGCTTCGCAAGCCTCCGCAGCGCCGGAACCAGTTCGGAGGAACCGCAGGCGGAGCCATTCGCAAAAATCGCCTCTTCTATTTCGGCAGCTATTCCGGATTGCGCGAACGCCTGCAGGATTTGCTCACCGGGGCCGTCGTCCCGACCACGATGGAACGCACGGGAAACTTCTCCGAATCGGCGAAGGTGCCCACGGGGCTGGGCATTACCAATGGAATCATCCCGCCGTCTCTGCTCGACCCCACGGCGATGAATATTCTGAATACGTATATCCCGACTTCCAACCTGCCCGGCTCGAAGTGGCAGGGAACAGTGCCGCGGCCGTCCGATTCCGACGAGTTCGACTTCAAGAGCGATTACCTGTTGAACCCGGCCCATCAGCTGACGGCCTCTTACTTTTACACCAAGGGCTTTCAGTTTCAGGCGGACGGCGGGAATATTCCGTGGTCGCAGCAGGATTACACCTGGAAACAGCAGAACTTCAACATTGCCGAGACGTGGACGCTCGGCCCGGAGACCGTTAATCAGTTTCATCTGACCTATGTCCGCAACTTCGGCGGCCGGCTCAATCTCCCAAAGCTCGATCTCAGTGATCTTGGCTCGAGCTTCACGATTCAGGGCGATAAGTCGCTTCCGCAGATCAGCGTCAGTGGATATTTCAACCTGTTCGAAGCAATCCAGGGACCGGTGGCCGGCAGCAACTATTACGGGGTTCGCGACTCGCTTTCGTTTCTGCGCGGCCGGCATTCGCTCAAGCCCGGTGTCGATGCCTCGCTCGAGAAGATCGTGCAGAACACGTCCCTCAACAACTATGGAGTATGGTCGTTCGACAGCTCGAAGACCGGCAACGCGCTGGCCGACTTCCTGATGGGAATACCTGCCAGCTTCAAGCAGGACGCGCCGTCAATCAAGATCGACAACGAATGGTATACGGGTCTGTTCGTGCAGGACTATTTCAGGGTCCATCCGCAATTCACCCTCGACCTCGGCCTGCGCTACGAGTTGCCCAGCGCAGTCACGGACCCCCACGACCGCAAGCTGACTTTCGCGCCTCCTCTCCAGTCGATTGTCGCGCCGCTGGCGCCGGCCGGGCTGCTGTTTCCCGGAGATCCCGGCATCAGCCGCGGAATCATCAATCCGTCGCGAAAAATGTTCGCGCCGCGCGTGGGATTCGCATGGGACCCCTTCGGCAGAGGCAAGACTTCCATTCGCGCTGCGGCCGGGCTCTACTATGGAAGCGTTTCTGCCAACAACATGAACATGACTGCGGATTTTCAACCGTTCGCGGCACGGCAGACGTTTGCGGCGGTAAAGACGCTTTCCAACCCATACGGCAATCTGCCGGGTGGATCGCCGTTTCCGATCACCTTTAACCCCGCAAACCTGAAATTTGCGTTCCTTCCCGCAGACGTGTCGACGCTCGCCGAAAACTTCCATTTCACGAACACCTGGCAGCTCAACTTTTCAGTCGAGCACCAACTGCGCGAAGACCTGAGCGTCACGGTGGCATGGGTGGGCGCCCTGACCCACCACCTTCCCTTCACGGTCGATCGGAACTATCCGATCTGGAGCCCCGGCGCCACGACGGCGAATCTCCCCGAACGCCGCCCTTATCTGCCGGGTACGCTTGGCGTCATCAATTATGAGGACGGTATCGTGAACGCCGCATACAGCGGGCTTCAGACGTCGCTGCGCAAGCGCACTTCGAAGGGATTAACGCTGCAGGCATTCTACACATACAGCAGGAGCCTCGAAGGCGCACAAACGCAGAACAACACGCCGACCGGCGGCGCCGAGGACTTCCGGAATCTCTCGCTCGAACGCGGCCGGACCAACAATGACCGCCGGCACACGTTCTCGCTTTCGGCAGTCTGGGCAGTGAACTTCGCGAGTGGCCCGCGCACGACGCGGTTGATTGTGAATGGCTGGTCGATTTCCACAATCGTCTCCGCAAAGAGCGGCGCACCTCTCACCTGTATGGCAGGCGCGGACGTCAACGTCGACGGCAATGCCACAGATCGCTGCGATCTGACCGGAGACCCATTCCTCTCGCCCAACCGGCCGCGGTCCGCGGTGGCCGCCGAGTGGTTCAACACCGCTGCGTTCCGGGCGCCGGCGGCCGGCACTGATGGCGATTCGGCCCGTAATCTCCTCGACGCTCCCGGCCTGAAGCAGATCGACCTCGCACTGATGCGGCGTTTCCCGATTCACGAAGCGGTCTCGCTGGAGGTACGCGGCGAGATGACCGACGCATTCAATCTGGTGAATCTGAGCGCGCCATCAACAACGCGGAGTTCGCCGGCGTTCGGGACGATCAGCGCCGCCGGGCCAATGCGACAATCGCAGCTCGGTCTGCGGCTGATCTGGTAGGCGTGTCAGGAAACTGGAGCGCCTCGGCTCGCCTTTTTATCCGGCGAAGGATCGCGAAACGCGATGTGCGCGGGAACGGACAGCTCCACTTCCGTTCCGGCCGCCGCTCTGCTCCAGACGCGGAGACGCCCGCCGATCTTCTCCGCCCTTTCGCGCATCCCCTGCAGGCCCCAGTGCCCCTCGCGGCCTGACTGCAGCAGACTGGTATCGATCCCGCATCCGTCGTCACGCACGACCAGATGTATTCGCGTAGGCGCATACCTCAGCTCGACATCGATTGCCTTCGCCCCGGAGTGACGGAAAGCATTCACGAGAGCCTCCCGCCCGATCCGGTAGACCTCATCCCGCAGGACCGGATGCAGCGGCCGCGGCTGGCCATCAACGATTACACGAAATGAGACTTTGTCGGAAAACGCAAATTCGTCGCGAATGCGCGAAAACGCCTGCTCCAGATCGAGCGAGACATTAGCCGTCGAACGAAGGCCCCGCAAGGCATTCCGCCCCTCATCGATCACCTGCTGCATGAGCTCCAGCACTCTGCTGAGACGAGGTCTCGCAGGGGACTCCGCCGGCAAGCCGTCCACTGCAACGTGAAGCTGCATCGAAGCGCTCAGGAAGCCCTGGAGCAGCGTATCGTGAAGTTCCTGCGCGATGCGTGTCCGCTCCGCCAGTCGCTCTTCGAACCGTACGTTGAGCTGAGCTTTCATCCGGTGAAGCCGGAAACGGTAGAGCGCGAGGACCGTCAGCCCGGCGGCCAGTACGACGGCCAGCCTGAACCACCACGTCTGCCAGAACAGTGGCAGAACTTGAAACGCGATCCGGGTCTCCACGGGACTCCACACGCCATCGGGATTGCTCGCGATCACGCGGAACGTGTAATCGCCTGGACCGAGGTTCGTATAAGTGGCCTCATGCTGTGTGGTGGGCTGACCGAACCCGCGATCATAGCCGTCCAGCGCATAACGGAATCGCACCCGTTCTGGCGCCCACAGGCTCAGGCCCGAGTACGAGAAAGTGATCCTGCGCGGCGGGGTCGGGACACGAAAAGGCAGTTCGGCGTTGAAGCCGTTGTTGTCGGCCGTAATACCCTGCACGTGGACGATTGCCGGAACAGAACTGTTTGTCAGCTGGGACGGGTCGACCATCGAGAGCCCTTGGTCCATCGAGAACCAGATTCGTCCGAGCGTATCGGCGACGACCGACCGGTCGCGGCGGACACCTTCGACACTTCTCAGCCCGTCGCCGACCGCGTATTCGCGCAGATCGCCCTCGGCAAGGGCTCCGCGCATCAGTTTGTCCCGATCAACGCGGAGAACGTGGTTGGACGTGGCGACCCACAGCGATCCGCGCTTGTCTTCCGTCATCCCCACAATCTGATCGCGCAATGAATCATCGTCCCCATGCGGGAACATGATCCCGGCGGCGGTCCGATAGGCAAGTCCGTGGGCGGTGCCGATCCAGAGAATGCCTCGTGAGTCTTCGAAGACGCAATTCACGTTATCCGAAGGCAGGCCGTCTTTCACGGTGTATCCGCGCCAGCGATCGTGGGAGAGCGCGCGAAGTCCATTGGGCGTGGCGAACCACATCGTCCCGTCGGCGGCTTCGAAGATCGAGTTTACGGTGTTGGAGGCAAGTCCGTCGGCAACGGAATAATTCCGAAATTTCCCGTCCCGGTAGCGGCTGAGCCCCCCGCTGAGAGTACCGGCCCAGAGAGTCCCGTCACGGCTCAGATACACCGAATAGACGCTGTTTTGCGCGAGACCATCGGCCCTGGTGAACGTTTCCGCAGTGTATTTTCCCTGCTGGTATCGCAGGCGTGTCAACCCGCCATGCTGCCTCCCAATCCACAAATCACGGCCATCGCCGGTAATCGAGTAAACAACATCGGTTCCGAGACCGGCTTCGGTGATTCGCCCTTTCTGGCCGTGGTTCAACCAGTACAGACCGCCTTCGATCGGCGCAAACCACGTGCGGCCTTCGCGGTCCGTATACAGAGGGCCATTGTGATCGGAAGGAAGGCCTTCTTTTTTTCCCCAGCTCGTGAAGCTGCCGTTCCTCCAGAGCTCCAGTCCGCCGGCGCCTCCAGCCCAGAGGTTCCCTTCGCGATCCTCAAAAAGGGCATCCACGGCCGAGCCTGGACCGGTCTGGCGAGTGGCCGCAGCCAGGCCGCCGCCCGCATTCAGCCGCACCAGACCGGAGCGCGTCCCGACCCACACGTTGGACTGCCGGTCCAGCAGCAGCGCAAGCACCGCCGCATGCCGCAGTGAGGAGGGCACTTCCGCGGCGGTGAGCTCCGTTCCGTTCCACCGTACGATTCCGGAGTCCGTTCCAACCCAGACACCGGGGCCGTCCGCAAGAAGCGCTTCGATCCGGCGGCTCGGCAGTCCTTTGGCGACAGCCACCGATCGCTCGCCGTCCAGATAAAACAGGCCGGCATCTCTGGTACCGAGCCAGATCATCCCATCGGACGCCTGAGCCATGGAAATAACGGGGGACGACGGGAGCGACGTCGCCGGCGCGACGGTCTCGAACCGGCCATCGCGGAAGCGAAGGATGCCATGTACGATTCCGGCCGCGAGCGTGTCTCCATCCTTGCCCT